>CAUQTR010000442.1:0-2731 GCA_963521045.1 uncultured Actinotalea sp. | reverse complement strand
GTCCCGGCCCGCCGTGGCCGACTGCGGCGCGGGTCGTGTCGGTGGTCGGGGGGACGGTGGGGTCATGGCCCTCACCACCGTCCCGGCGAACTCAACGGCGCCCTCGCCGGCGCCTCGCGGGCGGGCGTCGTTCGTGCGCCCGGCGCGCGTGCCGGGCTGGGCGGCGTCGCGCTGGGGCTACGACGTGACGCTCGAGTGTTTCTGGGCCGAGCTGGTGGCCGAGGGGGGCGAGGTCGTGCGGATCGGTCCCGAGCACCTCCTCACGACGGTGCCGGCGCTCGCGCGCGCCGTCGCGCTCCGCGGCCACGTCGGCGAGGCGGACGCCTACCTCGCGCTGACGGCGTGAGTCAGCGGGCCGGGCGTCGGGCCCGCCGGGACTCAGGCCACCTCGACCGAGGTCGCGAGCACGTGCGTCGCCCCCGGCGGGAGGTGAACCGCGTCCGGAGGCGCGTTGGCCGCCTCGACGCAGACGAAGCCCGGCCAGCCGTCGCCGACGTCCCGCATCGCCGTGCCGCGCGCCTCGCCCGGGTTCCACACGACCGTCGTGCGCGAGCCGGTCTTCCCGACGACCAGCCGGCGGGCGCCGTCGTCGACGGTCGTGGCCGCCTCGGTGCCGAGGTAGACGCGGTCGGTCTCCCCGTCGAACCGGACGGGGCCGTCGTCGCCCGGCCGCTCCGCGCCGTCGCCGGCCTTGTCGACGTACGGCGTGCCCTCGAGCCCCGCGACCGTCGTCGAGCGCGCGTCGCCGATGGCGAGGTACGTGTGCAGCGCGGCGGTCACGACCACCTCCTCGGCGTCGCGGTTCGTCACGGCGAGCTCGACCCGGAGCGTCCGGCCGACCGTCACCGTGCACACCGCCTCGAACCGGTGCGGCCACGCGGATGCGCGCGTCACGGCGTCGTCCGTCAGGCCGAGGCGCAGGACGACGTCGTCGCCGTGCTCGCGTGCGTCGAGCAGCGTCCACGGGCTGACGCGGGCGAAGCCGTGCGGCGCGGCGGTGGGGTCCCACGGGTGAGGGCCGAACCAGGGGAAGCACAGCGGGACGCCGCCGCGGATCGCCGTGCCCGCCTCGAGCCGGGTGCGCGGGCTGAGCCACAGGACGGGTGAGGTGCCGCGCGGCGCCCACGACGTGACCTGGGCCCCCTGGAGGTGCACGACGGCGTCGGCACCGGGGGCGCTGACCCGGAGCACGGGCAGCTCGCCCTCGGTGCCGCGGGTCACCGACGCGGGCAGCGCGTCGGCGGTGCGGGCCGTGCCCTCGGTGCCGGTCATGCGGTCGTCCGGAGGCGGTGCAGCACCTCACCGGCCTGCGGCACGACGAGGGTGTCCGGGTCGAGCGCCCAGGCCTCGACGTCCACCTCGGCGGGGTCGAGGTAGTCGAGGTTGGCCGCGCGGACGACCTCCTCGGGGATGCCCGTCGCCAGCGTCACCGTCACGCGGCACCGTTCGCCGTGCTCGTCGTCGTAGGTGCCGGCGCCCCGCAGGTGCGTCGAGTGCGCGAGGTCGCCCCACGGGACGTCCTTGAAGCGGTCCCACTGCTTCACGAAGTAGTCGCGGCAGTGGTACCCGATCTCGAGGATCTGCGGGTGCATCACGGAGATCTCGGTGATGTGCGGCGCGTAGAGCACCACCTGCCCGCCGTCGGCCACGACCGGCTCGACCTTGTAGAAGCCCTTGGCCCCGGTCCACATGTCCTCGTACTTCTCCGGGATCAGGGACAGGACCCGGCGCACGGGTGCGTCGAGGTAGCGCACGTGCGTGTGCGCCGAGACGTCCGCCGCCGCGGCCCACGCGTCCTGCGGCGGGCCGAACGCGGCGGCGTGGAGCTCGCCGGACCCGGAGCGGACCACGAGGCACAGCGCGTGGCGCTCGCCCGGCACCAGGGCCGCGGCCTCGTCGATGAGGGCACGCACCGGTGTCGTCCCGCGCGTCCCGATGATCTCCACGCTCGAGATGAGCGCACCGAGCCAGTGCGAGACGTCGATGACGTCCTTCACGGCCACGCCCGGGAAGAGGTACTTGTTGCCGCCCGAGAAGCCCACGACCTCGTGCGGGAAGACCGGGCCGACGATGAGCGTGACGTCGTGCTCGACGACGGCGCGGTTGAGCCGGACGTCGACGTCGCGGACCAGGCGCCCCTCGGACAGCTCCGCGAGCCGTTCGGCGGCGATCGTCCCGACGGACACGAACGTGGCCTCGTCCCACCACTCGTGGTTGAGGACGGTGGTGCCCGGGTAGGTCGTGGCCAGATCACCCTCCGCGTACCCGAGGTGCCGCGCCAGCTCCGCCTCGCCCATCGGTGCGTGGGTGCCCAGCGCCACGAGCACCGTCAGGGCGCTGACCCGGCCGTGCGCGACGTCGTGCACGGCGCGCAGCAGCAGGGGGAGCGGGCACGAGCGCGTCCCGTCGGGTACGACGACGCACAGGCTGCGCCCGTCGAGGTCGAGGCGCGCGAGCTGCTCGGTGACGAACGCGCGCACGGCGTCGTCCGAGAGCACCTCGTCGGGACCGCCGACGGTCGCGGCCGCGTCCGGGGCTGATGTCGTCATGGGCCCACCCTGCCGCGCCGGCGCCGGGCACGGCAACGGGGCCGGACAACTCGCGGCAACCGGTTGTCGAGGGCCTACGCCTGCACCGAGACTCGGTCGCATGGCCCCCACCTCCCTCTCCTCGTCGCCCCGACCGGCGGCCCGCCCCGGCACGGCGGCGGCCCGCCCCGGCACCGTGGCGG
>CAUQTR010000441.1:0-2732 GCA_963521045.1 uncultured Actinotalea sp. | reverse complement strand
GGCCCGCTGAGACGCGGGGCACCGCAGGCGTCGGGTACCCCTGGGTCAGGCGTGGGCCTGGCGGGCCTGCCAGGCCGTCGCGACCATCTCGCTGAGGGAGTGGCGCATCCGCCAGTCGAGGTCGCGTGCCGCGAGCTCGCCGGACGCGACGATCCGGGCCGGGTCGCCCGGGCGACGCGGGGCGATCTCCGGCTCGAACGCGATGCCCGTGACCTCGGCCATCGCGGTCATGATCTCCCGCACCGAGACGCCGTCGCCGCTGCCGAGGTTGTAGACGCGCTCGAGGGAGCGGCCCTCGGCGAGGGCCCGCGCGGCCGCCACGTGCGACGTGGCCAGGTCGGCGACGTGCACGTAGTCGCGCACGCACGTGCCGTCCGGCGTGTCGTAGTCGGTCCCGTTGATCCGCGGCGTCCGGCCCGCGACCAGGGCGTCGAGCACGAGGGGGAAGAGGTTGTGCGGGCTCGTGTCGTAGAGCTCGGTGCGACCGGAGCCCACGACGTTGAAGTAGCGCAGGGAGGTGTGCCGCAGGGGTGCGGGGGAGTCGGCCGTCGCCCGCGCCTGGTCCCGCAGCAGCCACTCGCCGATGAGCTTGCTCTCGCCGTAGGGCGACTCCGGCGCGGGCGCGGTCTGCTCGGTCACGAGGTCGGTGTGCGGCGTGCCGTACACCGCCGCGCTCGACGAGAAGACGATGGACGCGACACCCGCGTCCGCCATCGCGCGCAGCAGGTGCTCGGTGCCCGTGACGTTCTGCTCGTACGTGTGCAGCGGGCGCTGGACGCTCACCCCGGCGTACTTGAAGCCCGCCAGGTGCACGACGCCGGCGACGGCGTGCTCGCGCATCGCGCCCGCGACGACGTCCGTCTCGAGGATGCTCGCGCGGACGAGGGGCACACCCTCGGGCACGAACTCCTCGTGGCCGCTCGACAGGTCGTCGACGACGACGGCGTCGAGGCCGGCGTCGAGGAACGCGCGCACCACGTGGGATCCGATGTAGCCGGCGCCGCCGGTCACGAGCCAGGTCATGGGCCCCAGCCTAGCCACACGAACGAAACCAGTTCAACAAAATCGAACATCTTTGCCGGTGGTGCGCCCGGGCATGCCGACGCCCGGTGGCCATGGACCACCGGGCGTCGGGAGAACGGCGTGCGCGAGCGCGAGGCTCAGACGCGACGACGACGGCCGAGCATGTTCGCGGCGACCGTCACGCCGATCGCGGCGAGCACGATCTGGATGATGAGCTCGATCCAGTCGATGCCAGGCGTGTCCGCGGTGCCGAGGAGCGCCGTGGCGATCCACGTGCCGAGCAGCGCGGCGAGGATGCCGACGATGACGGTCACGAGGAGCGAGATGTTCTGCTTGCCCGGGGCCACGAGACGCCCCAGGAGACCGATGATGGCGCCGATGACGATCGCGGCGATGATGGAGCCGATTCCCATGGTGTCCTCCGTTGCTGGAACTTTCCTCGGGGTGCTGACCCTCGCCAGGGACGCTAGACCCGGTGGGGTGGGTCCGCACGTCGAGTCGATCACTGCGCCCGATCGGGTGACGAGCGACACATGACCGCCGCGACCGCGGAGCGCAATAGCCTGGACGGGTGATCCCCCCGTCGACGTTCCTCCTGCCCGCTGCCGCGGACGTGACCGACCGCGGCACCGCACCCGGCCCGATGATCGTTCTCGCGATCGCCGCTGCGCTGATCTTCGCGCTCGTCGTGGCCGAGGTGATCGCCGCCGTCGTCCGTGCCGTGGGGCGGCGCACCTGGCTCGCCGAGAACCTGTCCCGCCGCATGCGCAAGCCGCTGCGGACGGTGCTCGTCCTCGCGGCCGTCTGGGTGGCCCTGCGCGTGGTCACGGACCCGCCCCCGGACGGCCCGGGGTGGCGGCCCGGCGTCGAGCACGTCCTCCTCATCGCCGTGATCATCGCGGTCGCCTGGCTCGTCGGCGCGCTGGCGTTCGTGGTCGAGGACGCGGCGTCCGCGCGGTACCGGACCGACGTGCCCGACAACCGGCACGCCCGGCGCGTCCGCACGCAGATCATGATCCTGCGCCGGCTCACCGTGGCCGTCCTCGTGGTCGTGGCGCTCGCCGCGGTGCTCCTGACCTTCGAGGGGGCCAGGGCTGTCGGCGCCGGCGTGCTCGCGTCGGCCGGCCTGCTCTCCGTCGTCGCCGGCCTGGCGGCGCAGACCTCGCTCGCCAACGTGTTCGCGGGGCTCCAGCTGGCGTTCACCGACGCGATCCGCGTCGACGACGTCGTCGTGGTGGACGACGAGTGGGGCCGCATCGAGGAGATCACGATGACCTACGTCGTCGTCCACGTGTGGGACGACCGACGCCTCATCCTGCCGTCGACGTACTTCACGACGACGCCGTTCGAGAACTGGACCCGGCGCGCCGCGGACCTGCTCGGCACCGTCGAGCTGGACCTCGACTGGGAGGTGCCGGTGGCGGAGATGCGGGCCGAGCTCACGCGGCTGCTGCACGCGAGCGGACTGTGGGACCACCGGATCGGGATCCTCCAGGTCACGGACGCGGTCGGTGGCCTGGTCCGCGTGCGTGCGCTCGCGAGCGCGGCGGACGCACCCACGCTCTTCGACCTGCGCTGCGAGGTGCGCGAGGGTCTCGTCGACTGGCTGCAGCGCGAGCACCCCGAGGCGCTCCCGCGGAGCCGCTGGCAGCAGGCCGACGCGGCCGAGGCCGGGACCGTGACGGCGGGCGACGCGACCGACCGTCGCG
>CAUQTR010000440.1:0-2735 GCA_963521045.1 uncultured Actinotalea sp. | reverse complement strand
GCGCCGACCACGGTCGACGCCGGCGTCGCGCACCTGCTGGGCCGGGTCCCCGCCAGCTGACCCGCCGGGCTCCCGGCGGCGCGGCCGTCACACGGCGGCGTAGTTGCCGACGAGCGCGTCGACGACCCAGTCCCGGTCCTCCGTCCGGGTCGCGGAGGCCTGCGCGTCGGTCAGGAGCAGGTACTCGTCGTCCGGCACGTCCCCGTCGTTCCACGTGGGGTCGACGACGCGCCACACGCCGTCCACGCGGACCTTGTTCCAGGCGTGCCCCGTGCCGTCGGCCACCCCGGTGACGACCATCGACTCGAGCCCGGCGGCGGTCGCGAGCATCTGGAACGCCTCGGCGTACGACTCGCACACGCCGCGGCCGTCGAGCAGGACCCCCGCCGGCGCCCAGGCCCGGCGGTACTCCGCCGGCGGCGCGAGGGTGTCGCGCGCGGCGAGCGCGTCGTAGTCGTAGGCCGCGACCGCACTGAGGTGGTCGTCGACGGCCTTGACCAGCTCGGTCGCCGACAGGCCGTCGTCGAAGCCCTCCACGACGCGCCGCACCTCGGCGGCCACCTCCTCCTGCTCGGCCAGCCGCTCCGCCTCGTCCCTCACCTCCCAGCGGACGACGACGACGTGGTCCGGCTCGACGAGCGTCCACGACTCGACCGACGGGATGCCGGGGTTCTGCCACAGCGCCTCGCCGAGCGCGTCCTCGACCGTGATCCCTGCCGCGTTGTCGAGGTAGGCCGTCACGTCGACGTACTCGTTGCCGACGAGCAGGTTGGCGGCGAGGTACTCGGTCAGGGAGTTCGTGCCCCGCACCCCCTCGACCGCGGGCAGCGTGTCGCTGACCTCGACGCCGTCGAGCAGCCCGGCCTCGGGGTCCGTGCGGCCCGCGCCGGCCGCCCCGGTCTTCGCCCGGGCGAGCGTGTTGCGCTCGGCGACCGCCGCCACGCGTGCCCGGTCGGCCGCCATGTCGGCGGTGATGAAGTCGTAGGAGCCGGTGAGCAGGGTGCCCTCGACGACGAACGGCACGCGGATGGTCGGCTGGTGCTGGACGTTGGAGTAGTTCCCGGCGTCGTCGACGTCCGCGGTGATGACCTCGCTCTCGGTGATGAGGTCGAGCTGGGGCACGACCGAGCGCATCACGGTGCGCCCGTCGACCATCGTCACGGGCAGGTGGGTCGGGATGGCCTCGATCGTCTCGATGTCGCGCGGCAGCAGCCCGTTGGTCTCCTGCGTGTAGAGCGCCATGCTGTGCGGCAGCTGTGCGGCCAGCGCCCGGGAGTCGGGCAGGAACCCGACGGGCGAGACCGTCTGGCCGGAGATCGCGATGACGCCGTAGACCGTCGGCCCGTCGATCACGTTCTCGCGGACGTACGCCTGCGGGTTGGTCAGGTCGTCCTCGGAGTTGTCGAAGGCCTGCATGGCATCGTTCTGGGACACGAGGTCGGAGACGTTGGCCTCGTCCTCGCGCGCCAGCTCCTCGAGGGCGCGCGTGTCGTCCTCCAGGGTGGTCCACTCCGTCTCGTCGGTGAGGCCGACGACCCACTGCGTGTCGCCGACCTCCGAGTCGGAGCGCAGGCTCAGGACGGCGTAGGTGCTCGCACCCTCGACCGGCTCCCACGTGAGGTGGCCGACGCCGTCGCCGTCGACCCGCGCGGTCGGCGCCGGCGCCGCGGGCTGCGGCGCGTCCTCGTCCTCGGCGACGGTGAACCGGGTGACGAGCGGCCGCGCGAGCGGCGCCCCGGTCGTCGGGTCGAGCGTCTGCGCGACGTAGTACGTGGTTGCGAAGCCCCACTCGCCGGGCTCCGAGATCTGCCAGCTGTCCGCCTCGCCCGTGCGGTCGATGCCGGTCACGCCGACCTCCTCGGGGTGGACCGTGATCTCCTGGTTCCAGCTGATCGCGTTGACGAAGGCGTCGGGCGCCTCGACGGTGAGCTCCGGGTTCATGAACACGCGCACGGTCTCGCGGATCCGCAGGCCGGTGGCCTCGATCGCCTCGATGTCGTACTCGACCGGCAGCACGAGCTCCTCGGTGCGCTCCAGCTCGACGTCCTCGAGCAGGTCGAACGGCAGGTTCTCGACGTCGGCGACCTGGAACGCCTCGGGCTGCTGCTCGGAGGCGGTGGGGGCCGGCTCGGGTCGGGCGCCGCCGAGCTGCGACCACACCAGCGCGCCGACCAGAGCACCCGAGCCGACGACGCCGCCGACGGCGATCAGCGCTGCCCGTCGCGTCCGCGCCTGCGCTGACGGCGAGGACGGCGACGGCGAGGGGGCCGGTGACGGCCCGTTCGTCGGCGGTGCAGGCGGCGGGGGTGGTGTCTGTGGTGCAGGCGGCGGAGGGGGTGTCTGCGAGTGCCCCGGTGCCGGCGGCGGGGGAGGGGGCGTCCGGGGTGGTGCCGGCGGAGGAGGAGGCGGTGTCCGCGGCTGCTCGTGATCGTGCTCGGACATGCGTGCTCCTCGTGTGCCGACCCGCGCGGGCCCCCTGGACAGGCGCCCGACGGACCGCCGGGAGTCAGTGTAGGAGCGCGACCAGGGGCGCGACTCAGACGAGGCCGGCATCCCGGGCGAGGAGCGCCACCTGCGTGCGGTTGGTCATCCCCAGCGCCTCGAGGACCCGGGAGACGTGGGCCTTCACGGTCGCGACGCTGACGTGCAGCTCGGCGGCGATCTCCCCGTTGGTCCGGCCCAGCGCGAGCGCGCGCACGACGGCGCGCTCGCGGTCGCTGAGCCCGCCCAGGCGC
>CAUQTR010000439.1:0-2739 GCA_963521045.1 uncultured Actinotalea sp. | reverse complement strand
GCGGTGAGCGCGGCGCGGGGCCCGTCGAGGTCGGCCAGGTCGGCGAAGCGCGCGACGACCGTGCCGGCGGGGGCCGCGCCCTCCTCGGACGGCGAGTGCCAGGCCATGGGGTCGGCCTCCGGGGTGCCGGAGTCGTCGACCACAGTCACCTGCGCCACGTCCAGCGTCCCGTCGAGGAACGTCGGGGCGACGGCGTCGGCGACCGTGGGCACGTCGGCCGTCGTGCCCACCGTGGCCCACAGGCCCGTCCCGGGGTACCCGGCCGGCCACAGCACGACGGACTCCACGTCTGGCGCCCCGGCGGCGTCGAGCGAGGTGTCGATGGTGGCGGTCACGGTCTCCTCGGGGCCGCGGGGCACCTGGAAGGTCGCGGACGTCGCGTCCACGACCGCCACCACGGTCACGGTGACCTCGTCGCGGGAGGGGAAGGCGTTGGCGCGGTCGACCACGGCGCGGACGACGTCCCGGTCGACGTCCGGCACGAGCGTGACGGTCGCGGCGGCGCTCCCGGCCCAGGGCAGGGCGTTCTGGCCCCAGGCATGCGTGCTGACGACCCCGTCCACGTCCTTCATCCAGGCCTTGACGTCCCGGGCCAGCTGATCGCCGTGGTTGATGTCGCCGCACCCCACCAGGCTCGTGACCGCTGTGAGCACCACGGCGAGCAGGCACCCCGACGAGCGGGCCGTGCGGTGGGTGGTCCTCGCGTGCGGCACGACGTCGACGCTAGAGGACGTCGGCGCCGTCCGTGGTCCGTCCACACCGGCGTGACCTGCGTCGGCGCACCGGGCCGCGTTGCCCTCGACCCCCGGGGATCGCTAGGTTCGACCCGATCGCCACCCCGACCCCTCGTGAAGAAGGTGACCCCGCGTGGCCCTACCCCCGCTGACTCCCGAGCAGCGCGCTGCGGCGCTCGAGAAGGCCGCAGCCGCCCGCCAGGCGCGCGCCGAGGTGAAGAACCGCCTCAAGTACTCCCAGGGATCGCTCGCGGAGGTGATCGAGCAGGGCCGGACCGACGACGTCATCGGCAAGCTCAAGGTCTCCGCGCTGCTCGAGTCCCTGCCGGGCGTCGGGAAGGTGAAGGCCCGCGCGATCATGGCGGACATCGGCATCTCCGAGACGCGCCGCCTGCGTGGGCTCGGCCCGCACCAGGCGCAGGCGCTCATCGAGCGGTTCGGCTGACCGGGGCGTTGGGTGACACGTCCCCGGCGCGTCTGACGGTCCTGGCCGGCCCGACGGCGGTCGGCAAGGGCACCGTCTCCGCGGACATCCGTGAGCGGTACCCCGAGATCTGGCTGTCGGTCTCCGCGACGACCCGTCAGCCCCGGCCGGGCGAGGTCGACGGAGTCCACTACCACTTCGTCGGTCCCGAGGCGTTCGCCGACATGGTCGCCCGCGGCGAGCTGCTCGAGTACGCGGTGGTGCACGGCCGCAACAGCTATGGCACGCCGCGCCGCCCGGTGGTCGACCAGCTCGCGGCCGGCCGTCCGGCGCTGCTCGAGATCGATCTCGCGGGTGCGCGTCAGGTCCGGCTCGCCATGCCCGAGGCGCGGTTCGTGTTCCTCGCACCGCCGTCGTGGGAGGAGCTCGTGCGCCGCCTGGAGGGTCGGGGGACCGAGGACGCCGAGGAGCGCGAGCGCCGGCTGACCACCGCACGAGTCGAGCTCGCGGCCGCCAGCGAGTTCGACCACGTGGTCGTCAACGACGACGTGCACCGAGCCACCGACGAGCTGGTCGAGGTCATGGGGCTCGCCAGACGGTAGGATGGGGGCAGTCCCCTGCGTGCACGCCGTTCCCGGCGTGCCCGTGAGCACGCGAACCGCGAGCACACCCACCGAACACGGAGCTGCACATGGCTGGAACCGTCGCCGCACCCGAGGGCATCACCGACCCGCCGATCGACGAGCTGCTCGCCGCCGCCGACTCGAAGTACGCGCTGGTGATCTACTCGGCCAAGCGTGCCCGGCAGATCAACGCCTACTACTCGCAGCTCAACGAGGGCCTGCTCGAGTACGTCGGCCCGCTCGTCGAGGCGCGCCACCAGGAGAAGGCGCTCTCGATCGCGATGCGCGAGATCAACGCCGGTCTCCTCACGGTCACCCCGACCGAGGGCTGAGCCCACCCCTGAGCACCATCGCCGGAGGCTGACGTGCGGATCGTCCTGGGCGTCAGCGCGGGCATCGCCGCGTACAAGGCCGCGCTGCTCCTGCGGCTGCTGACCGAGGCCGGGCACGACGTGCGCGTCGTACCCACCCGGTCCTCGCTCGAGTTCGTCGGCCGGGCGACCTGGGAGGCCCTCTCGGGCCACCGCGTGACCACCGAGGTCTGGGACGACGTCCCGGCCGTCGAGCACGTCAGGCTCGGCCGGGAGGCGGACCTCGTGGTCGTCGCCCCGGCGACGGCCGACCTGCTCGCGCGTGCCGCCGGCGGTCACAGCGACGACCTGCTCACCGCGATCCTCCTCACCGCCCGGTGTCCCGTGCTGCTCGCCCCGGCCATGCACACCGAGATGTGGGAGCACCCGGCGACGCGCGCCAACGTCGCCACGCTGCGTGAGCGCGGCGTGCACGTGCTCGACCCCGCCAGCGGGCGTCTCACCGGTGCCGACACGGGCCCCGGTCGTCTGCCCGAGCCCGCCGAGATCGCGGCGGCCGCCCTGGGCCTGGTCGAGCGCGGCCCTGGTGCCGCACGCGACGAGCCGGGTGACCCGCCGACGCACGACCTCGCCGGACGGCGCGTGGT
>CAUQTR010000438.1:0-2742 GCA_963521045.1 uncultured Actinotalea sp. | reverse complement strand
GGACGCACAGGACGCGTGGGCCGCCGCACGCGCCGACGCGGAGCGCCACTGGGCGGCGGGCACCACGCTCGACCACCTCGCGCAGGACGTACGGTGAGCGACGTGCGCCGCGCCCTGCAGCTCCTCGTCGGGCTCGTGCTCTTCGCCGCCTCGATCGCCCTGCTCGTGCGCTCGGGCCTGGGCAACATGCCGTGGGACGTGCTCAGCGAGGGCCTGTCGGAGCGGTGGGGCTGGACCTTCGGCACCGTGACCGTCGTCCTCAGCGTCGTCGTCCTGCTCTGCTGGATCCCGCTGCGTCAGCGGCCCGGCGTCGGCACGGTCGCGAACGTCCTCGTCATCGGGGTGCTCGTCGACCCCTTCCTCGCCCTGCTCGCCCTGCTCGGCGACCCGCTGCCGCTCGGCGGCGCGATCGCCATGGCCGTGGGCGGGATCGTCCTCAACGGGCTCGCGACGGCGCTCTACATCGGCACCCGGCTCGGCCCGGGGCCGCGCGACGGGCTGATGACCGGGCTCGTCGCACGGACGGGATGGTCGGTGCGGCTCGTGCGCTCGGGGATCGAGGTCGTCGTGGTCGCGGCGGGCTGGCTGCTGGGCGGCACGGTGGGCCTCGGCACGCTGGCGTACGCCCTCGCGATCGGTCCGCTGGTGCACGTGCTGCTCCCGCGGTTCACGGTCCCGCCGCGCGGGGCGCAGTCGGCACCGGCGCGGGTGGCGGCGACGGACGTCGAGGCCACCCGCGCCTGAGGCTCACGCCGGGCGCTGTGCGGGCGCGTTCTCCGCCGTCTTCGCCGGGTCGCGGACGACGACGTCGCCCAGCACCGCGTCGACCCGCGCCAGGAGCTCGGCCGGGATCGTCACACCCGACGCCGTGACGTTCTCCGCGACCTGCTCGGGCCGCGAGGCGCCGATGATCGCCGCCGCCACGTTGTCGTTCTGCAGCACCCAGGCCACGGCGAGCTGGGCCATGCTCAGCCCGAGCTCGTCGGCGATCGGCGCGAGGCCCTGGACGGCGCCGAGGACGTCGTCGTTCATGAAGCGCCCGATCATCTGGGCGCCGCCCTTCTCGTCGGTCGCGCGCGAGCCGGCGGGCAGCTCCTGGCCCGGCTTGTACTTGCCGGTGAGCACGCCCTGCGCGATGGGCGACCAGACGATCTGCGAGACGCCGAGCTCGCGCGAGGCCGGCACGACCTCGTCCTCGATGACCCGCCACAGCATCGAGTACTGGGGCTGGCTGGAGATGAGCTGGACGCCGAGCTCGGTGGCGAGCGCGTGACCCTGGCGCAGCTGGTCCGCGGTCCACTCGCTCACGCCGATGTAGAGCGCCTTGCCCTGGCGCACGACGTCGGCGAACGCCTGCATCGTCTCCTCGAGCGGGGTCTCGGTGTCGAAGCGGTGTGCCTGGTACAGGTCGACGTAGTCGGTGCGCAGCCGGCGCAGCGACGCGTCGATCGACTCGCGGATGTGCTTGCGCGAGAGGCCGACGTCGTTGGGTCCCTTCGGCCCGGTGGGCCAGTAGACCTTGGTGAGGATCTCGAGCGACTCACGGCGTTCGCCCTGGAGCGCGTCGCCGAGCACCGTCTCCGCCTTGCCGTTGGCGTAGACGTCCGCGGTGTCGAACGTGGTGATGCCGGCGTCGAGCGCGGCCCGGACGCACGCGACCGCAGCGTCCTGCTCGACCTGCGAGCCGTGGGTGAGCCAGTTGCCGTAGGCGATCTCGGAGATCTTCAGGCCGGAGCGGCCGAGGTAGCGATGTTCCATGAGCCGAGCCTAACGCCGATCGAATCGGTTCGACGCGTCGGTGGATGGCACGATCCGGTGATGACCACGCGCTCCAGGCACCTCAGCGTCCACGTCGACCGGCCGGCCGCGCAGGTCTACGCCTTCGCCGCCGACCCGACCCACCTCTCGCGCTGGGCGCGCGGCCTGGGCGGGCCGGTGGCCGAGGACGACGAGGGCTGGTTCGTCGAGACGCCGCAGGGCCGGGCGCGGGTGACGTTCGCGCCGCGCAACGAGCTGGGGGTGCTCGACCACGACGTCGTGACGCCGACGGGGGAGACGGTCCACGTGCCGCTCCGCGTCCTCGCCGACGGCGACGCCAGCGAGGTGGTCTTCACGCTCCGCCCCGCACCGGGCATGACCGACGCCGACCTGGACCGCGATGCTGCCCTGGTGCGCGCGGACCTCGGTGCGCTCAAGGCCGCCGTGGAGGCCCTCCCTCGGGCCGGTGCGCCCGGCTGAGTCCGGGCGCCGGCACCGGGCCGAGCGGGCCTGGCCGGTCAGACGGGGAACTCGCCCCGCGCGACCTGCGGCTTCGGCAGGCGCGTGCGCCGCATCTGGAACGCACGCAGCACGCCGTACATGGTCGCGCCCCGCTGCACGTCGCCGAACTTCTCGGTCAGGCGGCGCTTGAGCGTGCGGCTGAGCAGCCACGCGTCGATGACCGTGACGAGGATGAACAGGTACAGCACGGCGATGACGATGAGGCCGGCCAGCTGGCTCTGGCCGGTGAGCAGCAGCGCGGCGACCACGACGATCGACGCGGGCAGGAAGAGCTCGCCGAGGTTGCGGCGGGCGTCGACGTGGTCGCGCACGAACCGGCGCACGGGGCCCTTGTCCCGCGGCGGCAGGTAGCGGTCGTCGCCCGTCTGCATCGCGGCGTTCTCGCGCGCGCGGCTCTCCCGGGCGGCCACCTTGGCGGCACGTCCGGCCGCCTTGCGGTCCAGCGGCACGACGGGGGTGCGT
>CAUQTR010000437.1:0-2743 GCA_963521045.1 uncultured Actinotalea sp. | reverse complement strand
CCGCGGGCCGACCGGCGCGCTGGGCGGCCACCGGCTCGAGCTCCATCACGAGGTTGAGCGCGAGCAGGCGGTCCACCAGGGCGGACACCGTGGCGCGGGTCAGCCCGGTCACCCCGGCGATGTCGGCGCGCGAGACCGGGGCCGGCGCGTCGAGCACGTGCCGCAGGGCGACACCGAGGTTGTGCTGGCGCAGGCTCTGCTGGCGCGCGACGGCCTCGGGCCGCCCGTGGGGCCGCCGGGGGCGCGCACTGGTGCCGAGGTCCGTCATACCTTGACCCTACCGACGACCGCGGGATATGTTTAGCCACACAACAAATCGGGACGGCGCGTCCCGACCGCTCTCACCGAGGAGACGTCAGATGGTCCGCAAGCCCACGCCCGAGGACAGGTTCTCGTTCGGTCTGTGGACCGTCGGATGGGCCGCCCGCGACCAGTTCGGCGACGCCACGCGTCCCGACCTCGACCCGGTCGAGTCCGTCCACCGCCTCGCCGAGCTCGGCGCCTCCTTCGTGACGTTCCACGACGACGACGTCGTGCCGTTCGGCTCCGACGCCGCCGAGCGCGACCGCATCCTCGCCCGCTTCCGCGGCGCCCTGGACGAGACCGGCATCAAGGTCGAGATGGTCACGACCAACACCTTCTCGCACCCGATCTTCAAGGACGGCGCGTTCACGTCGAACGACCGCCGGGTGCGCCGCTTCGCGCTCCGCAAGATCCTGCGCAACGTCGACCTGGCCGCCGAGCTCGGCGCCGACACCTTCGTCATGTGGGGCGGCCGCGAGGGCGCCGAGTACGACGCCGCGAAGGACCTCTTCGCCGCGCACCAGCGCTACGCCGAGGGCATCGACACCGTCGCCGGCTACATCAAGGAGAAGGGCTACGGCCTGCGCATCGCGCTCGAGCCCAAGCCCAACGAGCCTCGCGGCGACATCCTGCTCCCGACGATCGGTCACGCGCTCGGCCTGATCTCGACGCTCGAGAACCAGGACATCGTCGGCCTCAACCCCGAGGTCGGCCACGAGCAGATGGCGGGCCTGAACTTCACCACCGGCATCGCGCAGGCGCTGTGGCAGGGCAAGCTCTTCCACATCGACCTCAACGGCCAGCGGTCCATCAAGTACGACCAGGACCTCGTCTTCGGCCACGGCGACCTCTTCTCGGCGTTCGCCACGGTCGACCTGCTCGAGAACGGCTTCCCGAGCGGCGGGCCGCGCTACGAGGGCCCGATCCACTTCGACTACAAGCCCTCGCGCACCGAGGACATGCAGGGCGTCTGGGACTCCGCCGCCGCGAACATGGCCACCTACATCCTCCTCAAGGAGCGGGCGCTCGCGTTCCGCGCCGACCCCGAGGTGCAGGAGGCGCTCCAGGCGTCCGGCGTCTTCGAGCTGGCCCAGCCGACCCTCTCCGAGGGCGAGACGCTCGAGGCGTTCCTCGCCGACCGGTCCGCGTTCGAGGACGTCGACACGGACGAGCTGGCGCAGCACGGCTTCGGCTTCGTCCGCCTCAACCAGCTGGCCCTCGAGCACGCGCTCGGCGCCCGCTGACCCGCACCACCACCCACGTCAGGCCCCGGACGCGCGCACCCCGCGCCGTCCGGGGCCTGACGCGCCCCACCCGAACCCCCTGAGGAGAAGCGATGGCGCTCGTCGCCGGGGTGGACTCGTCCACCCAGTCCTGCAAGGTCGTCGTCCGCGACGCGGAGACCGGCGCCCTCGTGCGCTCCGGTCGCGCGAGCCACCCGGACGGCACGGAGGTCGACCCCCGCCACTGGTGGGACGCGCTCGGCACCGCCCTCGCCGCCGCAGGGGGCCTGGACGACGTCGCCGCGCTCGCGGTGGGCGGGCAGCAGCACGGCATGGTGGCGCTCGATGTCGACGGTCACGTCGTGCGGGACGCGCTCCTGTGGAACGACACCCGCTCGGCACAGGCCGCGCTCGACCTCATCCGCGAGCTCGGCGGGTCCGCGGCGGAGGACACCCCCGCGGACGGCGGGGCGGCGGCGTGGGCGAACGCGATCGGCTCCGTCCCGGTCGCTTCCTTCACCGTCACCAAGCTCCGGTGGCTGCGCGACGCGGAGCCCGAGAACGCGGCGCGCGTGGCCGCGGTCGCCCTCCCCCACGACTGGCTGACGTGGCGCCTCGCCGGCAACGAGCCGGGCGCCGGGGACCTCGGCGCGCTGACGACCGACCGGTCCGACGCGTCGGGCACCGGGTACTGGTCGCCGTTCACCGAGGACTACCGCCGGGACCTGCTCACGCTCGCGCTCGGGCACGACGCCGTCCTGCCGCGCGTCGTCGGCGCGTCCGACGTGGCGCACGAGGTCCGGCGTGCGGACGGCTCGACGCTCCTGCTCGGCGCCGGTGCCGGCGACAACGCAGCCGCGGCCCTCGGCCTCGGCATGCGGCCCGGCGACGTCGCCGTGTCGATCGGGACGTCGGGCGTCGTGTCCGCCGTCTCCGCGACTCCGACGGCCGACGCGTCCGGCCTCGTCACCGGCTTCGCGGACGCCACCGGCGCGTACCTGCCGCTCGCGTGCACGCTCAATGCGTCCCGCGTGCTCGACGCCGCGGCCCGCATGCTGGGCGTGGACCACGCCGGGCTGAGCGCCCTCGCGCTGTCCGCGCCGGCCGGCGCCGACGGCCTCGTGCTCATCCCCTACCTCGAGGGGGAGCGGACGCCCAACCGGCCGGACGCGACCGGCGCGCTGCACGGCATGCGCCTGGCCAACACGACTCCGGCG
>CAUQTR010000436.1:0-2744 GCA_963521045.1 uncultured Actinotalea sp. | reverse complement strand
ACCTGGGCCAGGCGCCGCGGGTAGGCGCCGCCGGTGTGCAGGCCGACCGCGAACCCGGCCGCGCGCACCTCGGCCATCGCCTCGCCCAGGGCGGGCTGGCGCGTCGGCTCCCCACCCGAGAAGACGACGCCGTCGAGCAGGCCCGACCGTCGTGACAGCAGCCCTGTGACCTCGGACCACGCGACGGTGCCCGGTGCGCGCGGGTCGAGCAGGGCCGGGTTGTGGCAGTACGTGCACGCCCACGGGCAGCCCTGGAGGAACACCGTGGCCACGAGGTGGTCGGGCCAGTCGCACGTGGACAGGGGGACGAGCCCGGCGACGGCCAGGTCCGCTGCGCTCACGCCGGCACCAGCGCGCTCGCCGCCTCCGTCGCCGACTCCGTGAAGAACTGCCGCTCCGCGTGCTCGCCCTGCTTGCCCACGTTGAACGACGCGACGGGACGGTGGTAGCCCATGACACGCGTCCAGACCTCCGTGCCGCCGCCGCACGTGGGGCACGCCGGCTGCTCGCCCGCGAGGTACCCGTGCGCGGGGCAGATGGAGAACGTCGGCGTGACCGTGACGTACGGCAGGCGGTGCGTCGACAGCGCGCGGCGCACGAGCTCGCGGCACGCGGCGGGGGAGGAGACCTGCTCGCCCATGTACAGGTGCAGCACGGTGCCGCCCGTGTACCGCGTCTGGAGCTCGTCCTGGCGGTCGAGCGCCTCGAACGGGTCGTCGGTGAAGCCCACCGGCAGCTGCGAGCTGTTCGTGTAGTAGGGGTTCTGCGGCGTCCCGGCCTGCAGGATCCCGGGGAACCGCTTGGCGTCCTCCTTGGCGAACCGGTACGTCGTGCCCTCGGCGGGCGTCGCCTCGAGGTTGTAGAGGTGGCCCGTCGCCTCCTGGAACTCGACCATCCGGGCCCGCACGTGGTCGAGCAGCCGCAGCGCCACCGCGTGGCCCTCGTCGGACGTGATGTCGTGCTGGTCCGCGGTGAGGTTGCGGACCATCTCGTTGATCCCGTTGACGCCGATCGTGGAGAAGTGGTTGCGCAGCGTGCCGAGGTAGCGGCGGGTGTAGGGGAACAGGCCCTCGTCGATGAGCCGCTGGATCAGCTTGCGCTTGACCTCGAGCGAGTCGCGCGCCAGCTCGAGCAACCGGTCGAGCGCGCGCAGCAGGCCGGCCTCGTCCCTCGCGTGCAGGTGGCCGAGGCGCGCGCAGTTGATCGTCACGACGCCGACCGAGCCCGTCTGCTCGGCCGAGCCGAACAGCCCGTTGCCGCGCTTGAGCAGCTCGCGCAGGTCCAGCTGCAGGCGGCAGCACATCGAGCGGATCTGGCCGGGCTCGAGCTCGCTGTTGAGGAAGTTCTGGAAGTACGGCAGCCCGTAGCGGGCCGTCATCGCGAACAGCCGCTCGGCCGCCTCCGACTCCCAGTCGAAGTCGGCGGTGATGTTGTACGTCGGGATGGGGAACGTGAAGACCCGGCCGGACGCGTCGCCCTCCGCCATGACCTCGATGTACGCGCGGTTGATGAGGTCCATCTCCGCCTGGAGCTCGCCGTAGGCGAAGTCCTGCTCGACGCCGCCGACGACGGGCCGCTGCTCGCGCAGGTCGGCCGGGCACGTCCAGTCGAACGTGAGGTTGGTGAACGGCGTCTGGGTGCCCCAGCGCGACGGCACGTTGAGGTTGTGCACGAGCTCCTGGACGCCCTGACGCACCTGGTCGTAGGAGAGTTCGTCGAGGCGCACGTACGGCGCCATGTACGTGTCGAACGAGCTGAACGCCTGGGCACCGGCCCACTCGTTCTGCATGGTGCCGAGGAAGTTGACGACCTGCCCCACCGCAGATGTGAAGTGCCGCGGCGGGCGTGACGCGATCGTGCCCGGCACGCCGTTGAAGCCCTCGGTGAGCAGCGTGCGCAGCGACCAGCCGGCGCAGTAGCCCGCGAGCATGTCGAGGTCGTGGACGTGCAGGTCGCCGTCGCGGTGGGCGCGCCCGATCTCGGGCGAGTACACGTGCGAGAGCCAGTAGTTCGCGGTGACCTTGCCGGCCGTGTTGAGGATCAGCCCGCCGAGCGAGTAGCCCTGGTTGGCGTTCGCGTTGACCCGCCAGTCCGACCGGTCGAGGTACTCGGTCACCGAGCCGACGGCGTCGATCATGGCCTTCGAGTCGTCGCGCAGGCGCGCGTGCGCCTCGCGGTAGGCGATGTAGGCGCGAGCCGTGGCCGCGTGCCCCGCGGTGATGAGGGCGCGCTCGACGACGTCCTGGACCTCCTCGACCTGGGGGTACGCGACGGCTCGTTGCGTCAGGTCGGCGACGACGACGTCGGTGAGGCGCTCCGCCTCCCGGGCGTCGACCTCGCCGCCCACAGCGGACCCGGCGCGGGCGATCGCGGACGTGATGCGCTGGGCGTCGAACGGGGCGGTCGCCCCGGAGCGCTGGATGACCCCGCGCGGCCGGCGGTCGAGGTCGGGGGTGCGGACGGTCATGGATGCTCCTCGGTCGACGGCGCGAACGGCGACGGAGTGACACAAGATCTAGCGGTCACTGCGACGTCGAGCCACCAGGTGTAGTGGCTCGACGGTCGACCATGATCGGGACCTTGGTCCCTGCGCCGGCTCAGCCCTGGTCGCGAGGTGCACCGATGTCCGGCCGCGCGCGTGCCTCGACCCGGCGTGTCGTGCGCGACGGCGCCGGCGGGTCGGCGGTCGTCAGCCGGGTCGGGATCGTCGGCCGGGCCGGGTCGTCAGGTGGGCCGTGCGGGTC
>CAUQTR010000435.1:0-2752 GCA_963521045.1 uncultured Actinotalea sp. | reverse complement strand
CCGCGGACGAGCCGCCGGTGGCGGGCACGCGCACGCGCACGGGCACGACGTCGCCCAGGGCGGGCGTGCCGGGCGGGACGAAGAGCGCGCTGCCGTCGTGGTGGGGCTCGAGCGGGACCGGCCCAGTCCTCCTGGTCATGCTCTGCTCACGCCGGCTCGCACCCACTCATCCCTTGACGGCTCCCGCCGTGAGGCCGCCGACGATGTACCGCTGCAGGAAGATGAACAGGGCGACGACGGGGATCGCGCTGATCACCGAGCCCGCCGCGAACAGGCCCCAGTTCGCCGAGAGCCGGTCCGCGACCCACTGGTAGAGCCCGACGGCCAGCGTCCAGTTCTCCTCGGACTGCAGGATGAGCTTCGCGAGGAGGAAGTCGGAGAACGAGCCGATGAAGGACAGCAGCGCGACCACGGCCAGGATGGGCGCGACGAGCCGCAGGATGATCGTCCAGTAGACCTGGGCGTGCGAGGCGCCGTCGATCTTCGCCGCCTCGTCGAGCTCCTTGGGCACGGTGTTGAAGAACCCGTACATGAGGAACGTGTTCACGCCGAGGGCACCACCCAGGTAGACCATGATCAGCGCGAGCCGCGAGTTGAGGCCGAGCACCGGCACGACGTCGCCCAGGCTGAGCAGGAGCAGGAACACCGCGACGAAGGCCAGGAGCTGCGGGAACATCTGGACGACCAGCAGCGTGGTGAGCCCGACGCGGCGGCCGGTGAACCGGAACCGGGAGAACGCGTAGGCCGCGGCGGCACCCATGAGGACCGTGCCGATCGCGGTGACCGAGGCGATCACCAGCGTGTTGACCACCCACGACCAGAACCGCGTCTCGTTCAGCGCGGCGAAGTTCTCCGTGGAGAACGAGCCGAACAGCCGGTTGGACCCCGTGAGCGTGCCGCCCTCGGAGACCGACGTCGAGACGACGTACAGGATCGGCGCGCCTGCGTACACGACGGCGAGCGCCGCGACGACGTAGCGCCAGCCGAGCTCGCTCCACCAGCGCCGCCGGCTCATCCGCGGCGCCTGCGCGACGCCGGCGCGGCGGGGCGACCGGCTCGGAAGGGTGTCGACGGCCATCTCAGCTCAGCTCCTCGAGCGTGCGGGTCCTGCGGAAGGAGATCACCGAGATCGTCGCGACGATGACGAAGATGACGATCGACAGGGCGCTCGCGAGGCCGTAGTTCTTGGCGGCGCCGCCGTCGAGCCCGGAGACCGAGTAGACCATCGTGATGAGGATGTCGGTCGCGCCCACCGGGACCGACGCGTCGCCGAAGCGCGGGTTGCCCTCGGTGATCATCTCGATGATGTTGAAGTTGTTGAAGTTGAAGGCGAACGACGAGATGAGCAGGGGCGCGGTCGCCACGAGCACCAGCGGCAGGGTGATCGAGCGCCACATCCGCAAGCGACCGGCGCCGTCGATCCGCGCGGCCTCGACGAGGTCGCCGGGGATGGACTGCAGCGCTCCCGTGCAGATGAGGAACATGTAGGGGAAGCCCACCCACACCTGCACGATGAGCACCGCCGCCTTGGCGAGCCACGGGTCGCTCAGCCACGCGATGTCGGCGCCGCCGAGCAGCACCGTGTTGATGACGCCGAAGTCCTTGTTGTACATGCCTCGCCACAGCAGGTACGACATGAACGCCGGGAACGCGTAGGGCAGGATCAGCAGCGCTCGCAGGATGCGGCGGAACCTGATCCGGTCGTCGTTGAGCACGACGGCGAAAAAGAGGCCGACGAAGAACGTCAGGGCCACCGAGAGCACCGCGAAGACGAGCGTCCAGACGAGCACCTTGAAGAACGGCGTCGAGTAGCGCGCGTCGCCGAAGGCCGTGACGAAGTTGTCGAAGCCCACGGTCACGCGCCAGCCGACCGGAAGCGTCGTCCCGTCCGGGGCCTCGAACTGCCCCTCGTCGTTGGGGGCGTACTCGACGCCGGCGGCGTCGACCAGCCGGTCCGCCTCCTCGTCGTAGGTGAACGAGGAGCGGTAGACGTAGCCGCTGCGGGCGTCCTGCGTGCGGATCGAGCCGTCCTCGACGTCGTCGGAGACCGGGACGCGCAGGTCCACGACCTCCTGCTGGCGCTCGAGCACCTCGCCGCGGGGCAGCACGGTCCAGCCGGGCACCTCGGTGATGACCTCGCCGTCGACGACGGCGTCGGGCGCGTCCTCGAGCGGCTGCTCGGCCGCACCCACGCGCACCTCGCCGTCGTTGACCAGCGCGAAGCCGAGCCCGGCGGCGTTCTCCACCACGACGAGGGGGTAGGCGTCCGTGCCCTCGACCCGGCGCTCGTTCTGGGCGAGCAGGGCCTCGATCGCGTCGGCCTTGGTCGAGTTGTGCCCGTCGCCGTAGTTGGTGAAGGCCACGTAGCCCGTGTAGCCGACGACGAAGACCTGGTAGACGAGCAGGAAGGCGACGCCCGGGAGGATGTACTTGAGCGGCACGGCGCGCCGCGTGAGGTACACCCAGTTGGCCACGACGAGCAGCGCGACCATCGACCAGAGGATCCCCCAGGACTCCTGGGCCCAGGCCGCCATGACGACGTAGACGCCGAGCGCGTCGACGAGCGCGAGCAGCGCGAGCTTGGCGAGGTAGCCGCGCGAGAACGTGCGGGCGATCGACGCAGGGCGTCGGGCGGGCCGGGCGGCGTCCGGCTCCCCGGGCGGTGCCGCCTCGGGCGTGTCGACCTGCGGGACCTGGGGCGAGCTCATCGAGTCCTCCGAGCGGAGCGGGCCGCGTCGTCGCGGCCGGGGAC
>CAUQTR010000434.1:0-2758 GCA_963521045.1 uncultured Actinotalea sp. | reverse complement strand
GGGTACGGGCGGCGCGGGGCCGCCCGGCAGGGCGGCGCCGGCGGCGTGGTCGGTCCTCGACCACCGGCGCGTCGGGCCGGGCGCTGTTGGCGAGGAGCACGGTCCCCTGCTTGGCGAGGAGTGCGGCGTTCGGCATGTCGTACATCTCGATCCCCCGTTCGTCTTCTGTACCGCTACAGTAGGCAGTGCAATCTGTACCGGTCAAGTGATTTCTGGGCCCGATGTCACGGAGAGCGGTCGTGAACTCGCCGGCGTCGCGCTGCACCACCTGGCCCCGTGTGGCACGGTCGGTCGTGGACGACGACAAGCACGCCGACAGCGCCGGTGGCGGCGCCGTCCCGACGCAGAGAGAGAGGCGGGCGTGGCAGCTCGACGGCTCTCCCCGACGCTGCTCAGCTGGGCGTCGGTGCTCGACCCCCAGACCCGCGAGCAGGCCCTGCGCACGGCGCGCCTGCCGTTCATCCACCCGCACGTGGCGCTGATGCCGGACGCGCACCTCGGCAAGGGCGCCACCGTCGGCAGCGTGATCCCGACCCGCGCGGCGATCATCCCCGCCGCCGTCGGCGTCGACATCGGCTGCGGCATGATCGCCGTCCGCACGCAGTGGACCGAGGCCCGGCTGCTCGCCGCCGGCCCGCTGGCGCCGCTGCGCGTCGCGATCGAGCGCTCGGTCCCGCTGTCGGCGGGCAACCACAACCGGTCGCTCACCGCCTCGGCCGCGGCGCGCGTGGAGCGGCTCGAGGGCCAGGCACGCGAGGCCGGGTTCGACCCGTCGTCGTACGTCAAGGGCTGGCGGCTCCAGCTCGGGTCGCTCGGCTCGGGCAACCACTTCATCGAGGTGAGCGTCGACGAGGAGGGCCGCGTCTGGCTCTTCCTGCACTCCGGCTCACGCGGCATCGGCAACGTGCTCGCGCAGCACCACATCCGGGTCGCCGTCGAGCGGTGCCGCCGCGCTCGGGTCGAGCTCGAGGACCGGGACCTCGCGCACCTCGAGGAGGGCACGCCCGAGTTCGACGCCTACGTCCGCCAGCTGCGCTGGGCGCAGGACTTCGCGCTGCTCAACCGCGAGGAGATGATGGACCGCGTCGTCGCCGCGATCGCGCGGCACCTGGACGAGGACGTCCGCGAGGCCGAGCGCGTCAACTGCCACCACAACTTCACCGAGCTCGAGGAGCACGCGGGCGAGCGGGTGTGGGTGTCCCGCAAGGGCGCGATCCGCGCGCGCGCCGGGGACGCCGGCCTCATCCCCGGCTCGATGGGGACCGCCTCCTACGTCGTGACCGGCAAGGGCGACCCGGACTCGCTGTGCTCGTCACCCCACGGCGCGGGCCGCAGCCACTCGCGCTCGGCCGCCCGGCGGCTGTTCACCCGCGAGCAGCTCCGCGAGGCGATGCGCGGCATCGAGTACCGCGACACCGACGCGTTCATCGACGAGATCCCCGCTGCCTACAAGGACATCGACCAGGTGATGGCGGACTCCGCCGACCTCGTCGAGATCCGCCACACGCTGCGTCAGGTGGTCAACGTCAAGGGCGACTGACGTCCCTCAGCGGCTCCCGCCCGACCAGCAGTCGTCCCAGCTCACCGACCGCACCGGCCCACCCTCCTCCAGCGCGCGGGCGGCCACGGCGCGGCCCAGGTTCCAGTCGCCGACGCCACCCGGCTCCACGACGTCGACCGCGTCGAGCACGCACGAGCGCAGCGGCTCCGCGAGGCCCTCCGCCGCGGGCACGGCGTCGGCGGACAGGCCCTGGAGGTAGTGGACGTCCAGGTCGACCTCGAGCTGGGCCGTCGTGTTGTGGCTCAGGATCAGCGCATCCGGGTTGATCGCGGCGAGGCCGAGCGCCCCCGCACCGACGACGACGACCGCCGCGCGCGGTAGCCACGTCGCGCGGACCGGCCGCTCCGGCGTGGCCCGCCGGGCCCCCGCCACCATGACGAGCACCAGCAGCACCGCGAGGACGACCTCCACGACGACCACCACGAGCCGGAGCCGGGTGAGCCCGAACGCCTCCATGTACAGGTCCATGCGCCGCAGCGCGGAGGCGACGACGCCGAGCGTCCCCAGGCACAGGACTCCCAGCGCGACGCGCACGACGACGTGGTCGCGCGTGGTCGCCCGCGGCGCGTGCCGCGCCGCGACCCCGACGACGACGAGCGTCAGCGCGGTGGCCGCCACGAGCTGGGCGAAGCCCTCGCGGGCGTACTCCGCGTACCCGAGGCCCGCCGTGGCCTGCACGTACTCGTGCCCGCCCACGAGCGCGCCGACCTGGACGAGGACGAAGCCCAGCACCAGGACGTCGAGCGCCACGACGGGCAGCAGCCACTCGGCGGCGCGGGCCGGACGCCCGGGCCCGGGTCGCACGTCGGTCCACGTGGGTGGCGCGACGCTGAGGTGCGCCAGGGCCGCGGCGAGGACCGCCACCATGACCCCGAGGACGACGCGCGCCGGCAGGAGGTCGAGCGAGAGGGTCGGCAGGTAGCTGGCGAAGACCCGGTCGGCGGTCGCGAAGAGCACACCGAAGACGGCGAGCAGCGCCGCGGTGATCGCCACGCTGCGCAGCACGACGAGCACCTGGGTGCGCCGGGACCCTGACGCGTAGGCGACGGTCCGGGTGACCCACGGCATCGACCGCACCGCGGCGGCGGCCCACGTCGGTCCGCTGAGGAAGATGGACGTCGCCGACCGGGCCGACGACGCGGCGACGGCGCCCGCGACGGCCGCCGCCATGGCGCACAGGGCGACGAGCCACCCGGC
>CAUQTR010000433.1:0-2762 GCA_963521045.1 uncultured Actinotalea sp. | reverse complement strand
GGGGTGCCGGCCCGGCGCGGACGCCGGCCGCCTCCCGCGTGCCCGCCGTGTTCTGGCGGCTGGTCGCCGTCGAGCTCGTGGTCATGGGCGCGGTCTCGGGGGTGGCGGTCGCGCTCGGCTCGACCGCGCCGCCGGCCGACGTCGACCCGCCCAGTACGCCGACCCCGGCGGAGATCGTCACCGGGCACGCGCTGCCGCCTGCACCCACGTTCGAGCTGTGGCTGACGAGCTTCCGCTGGGACCTGCTGCCCGCGCTCGGCTGCCTCGCGGCCGTCGTCGTCTACGCGCGGTGGGTGCTCCGGCTGCGCCGGCGCGGTGATGCGTGGCCGGTGCACCGCACGGTCAGCCTGGTCGCGGGCATGGTCCTGCTCGCCTGGACGACGTCGGGCGGGCCGTCGGTCTACGGGCACGTCCTGTTCAGCGCCCACATGCTCCAGCACATGGTGCTCGTCATGGTCGTGCCGATCTTCGTGGTGCTCAGCGCCCCGGTGACGCTCGCGGCGCGCGCGCTGCCGGCCCGGGCGGACGGCTCGTGGGGGCCGCGGGAGTGGATCCTGGGGCTCGTCCACTCGCACTGGGCGACGTTCCTCGCGAACCCCGTGGTGGCGGCCGTGAACTTCGCCGGCTCCATGTTCGCGTTCTACTTCTCCGACGCGTTCGCGTTCGCCCTGACCACGTACGTCGGGCACCTGCTGATGATCGCCCACTTCACCGTGGCCGGGTATCTCTTCGTCAACGCCCTCATCGGCGTCGACCCGGGCCCGCGCCGCCCCGGCTACGCCCTGCGCCTGCTCCTGCTGTTCGCCACGATGGCGTTCCACGCGTTCTTCGGCCTCGCGCTCGTCAGCTCCGAGGCGCTGCTCGTGCCGCGGTGGTTCGGGCTCCTCGGCCGCCCGTGGGGGCCGTCCGCGCTCGCCGACCAGCACGCGGGCGGCGCGATCGCGTGGGGCGTCAGCGAGCTGCCCATGCTCGTGCTCGCCATCGCCGTCGCGATCGCCTGGACGCGCGACGACGAGCGCACCGCACGTCGCAGCGACCGCGCCGCCGACCGCGACGGGGACGCCGAGCTCACCGAGTACAACGCGATGCTCGAGCGCCTGGCGCGGCGCGGGGACCCGGCCGGACGCTGAGCGGGTGGGCCCGTCGACCGGACCTGGGTCCCTGGACGGCAGCCGGAACGCGGCTAGCGTCGTGCCGAGACCTCGGTGCCGGCCAGGGTGGCCGCGACGCTGCGCCGCCAGGTCGACAGGAGGGCCATGACGCCGGACGGCGCCGCGGGAGTCCGGTACGCGAGGCTCCGGATCGTCTCGGGGAACGCCAAGTTCGCCTACGTGTTCCTCGCGGGCGTCGGCGCCCTGATGCTCCTGATGCTCGCCATGGGCCTCGGTACCTGGGTGGGGACGCTCAGTGCGATCCCGCTCCACCTCCTCGTCGTGGGCTACGCGGTGCGCAACTTCCGTGACGCCGAGATCGAGCCCGTCGCGCCGCCGCGGGAGTGGTGGCGGATGACGGCCCGCCCGACGTCGGGGTACGTGGTCGGCACGCTGTACGTCCTCCAGGGCGGGTCGGTCGCGCTGACCGCCTTCCAGCGCCCGGAGCCGTGGGCGCTCCTCCTGGGCGCCGTCGTCCAGGTGCTGCTGGGTGTGGCGTTCCTGCGGTCGTCCGTGCGGCTGCGCCGGGACCCGATCGGTCAGCTGCCGCCGTCGTCCCGGTCCTGACGCTCGACCACGTAGGACCGGCCGTCCGGCCCGACGACGCGTTCGAGGGTCGTCCGCAGCGAGGCCTCACGCTGCCGGTCCGCCGGGGACGCCCCGCGGCCGCGGGACTGGTCGCCGACCTGGGCGGGCCCGAGGAAGGGCAGCAGGAAGCGCTCCGTGAAGCGCATCCCTCGCGTCCGACGCGGTTCGGCCATGGGCTGAGCGTACGTCCGGGGACGTCGCGATCCCCTCGGGCGGGTCGCCCGGACGGGTGGCACCCGGCCCTTCACCCGCTTTCGGCGCGCGCGCCCGGGGCACCTCGGCCATGCTCGTGATCGAACCGGTCGGTCCGTCGACCGCCAAGAGGAGGTACGACCATGGGAATCGGAAGCGGGATCTTCCTGATCGTCGTCGGTGCGATCCTCGCGTTCGCCATCGCCCCCGACACGTGGGACGTGGTGAACCTCAACATGGTGGGCTACATCATGATCGCCGCGGGCATCATCGCCCTGATCATGGGCATGGTCTACAACAAGCAGCGCGCGAACACGAGCCACCGCGAGGTCGTGGAGCGCTACGACACGCGGACGCCGCCGCCCGCCGGCCCTGCCGGCCCGGCGGTCTGAGCCGCACGCACGCACCGCAGCACGCAGCAGCACACCGCCCGCGTCCCCGAGGGGACGCGGGCGGTGCTGTGTCAGGCGTCGAGGATGCCGCGGACGATGCTGTCGCCCGAGTGGGCCGGGTCGCCGTCGAAGGGCTCCTCGGACACGTCGACGACGGCGAAGTCGGCCAGGTCGAGCCCGTCGGGGACGGTGAACCGGCCCTCGGAGCCGCTGAGCACGCCGAGGCTGACCAGCCGGGTGACGTCCCGGTCGATGAGCCACACCTCGCGGTAGCCCGGGTCCCCGGCCGTCTCGTCGACGGTGAGGACGAGCACGCGCGAGCCGTCGGCAGCGACCTCGACGGCGGCCTGGCCGCTCGCCTCCCAGCCCGGCAGCGGGTCGAGCTGCGCCTCGGCGACGACCTCCGCCTGCGGGTCGCCGCCGTCGAGCAGGCCCGGGA
>CAUQTR010000432.1:0-2767 GCA_963521045.1 uncultured Actinotalea sp. | reverse complement strand
GAGTGGGGTGGGGGTGGGGGTGGGTCATGGGGTGGGGGGGTGGGGTCAGGGGGCGGCGAGGGCGGGAGGGGGCCAGGTGGCTGTCAGGGAGAGGACGGCGTCGTTCGCCTCCGGGGTGCCGACCGTGAGGCGCCGGCCTACTCCGGCGAAGGGGCGCACGAGCACGCCCTCGCGGACGGCGGCGGCCGCGAGGTCCACCGTGCGCGGGCCGGCCCCGAGCCAGACGAAGTTGCCCTGGGCGTCCGGGACGGTCCAGCCCTGCGCCCGCAGGCCGGCGAGCAGCCGCGCGCGCTCGGCGACCACCTCGTCGACGCGTGCGAGCAGCTCCGGCTCCGCGCGCAGCGACGCGAGGGCCGCGACCTGGGCGAGGTGGTTGACGCCGAAGGGCGTCGAGGCCGTCCGGACGGCGCTCGCCACCTCCGGCGTCGCGACGGCGTACCCGACGCGCAGGGCCGCGAGCCCGTAGGCCTTGGAGAACGTGCGCAGCACGACGACGTTCGGGTGCTCGGCGAGGATCCGACGCGAGTCGACCGGGTCCTCCTGGCGGACGAACTCGACGTAGGCCTCGTCGAGCACGACGAGCACCCGCTCGGGCACGGCGGCCAGGAGCTCGAGCAGCTCGGTGTGGCGCACGGCCGGGCCGGTCGGGTTGTTCGGCGAGCAGACCAGCAGCACGCGCGTCCGCTCGGTCACCGCGGCCGCCATCGCCCGCAGGTCGTGCCGGCCGTCGACGAGCGGCACGGGGACGCCGACGGCGCCCTGGAGGCCGACGAGGATCGGGTACGCCTCGAACGACCGCCAGGCGTGGACCACCTCGTCGCCCGCGTCGCAGAACGCCTGGAGCACATGACCGAGCACAGCGACGGACCCGCACCCGGCCACCACGCCCGCCGGCTCGACGCCGTGCCGCTCGGCCAGCGCCTCGCCCAGCTCGGTGGCGAACATGTCCGGGTACCGGTTGAGCTGCGTGGCAGCCTCCGCGACGGCGGTCCGGACGGACGCGAGCGGTGCGAACGGGTTCTCGTTCGAGGAGAGCTTGTGGGCCTGCCAGTCGACCGCGGCGCGGGCGCCCGGCACGTACGCGGGGATGCGGGCGACGACGGCGCGCGGGGTGAGCGGTGAGGTCACCGGGTCAGCATGCCACCACGGCCACCGGGCCCTCCCGACGGCCGGACCCTCCCCCGTCCCGGAGCCTCCCGGCGGCTGGGGTCCTTCCGGCGCCCGGACCTCTCCCCGGCCGCCGGTCCGCGTGGAAGCATGGAGATCATGAGCTTCCTGCTGCGCGTCATCATCAACGCCGCCGCCATCTGGCTGGCCACCCAGCTCCTCGACGGGCTGGACGTGGTCAGCGACGAGGGGGCGACGTCGACGGTCGTCGTGCTCCTGGCGGTCGGGCTGGTGTTCGGCCTCGTCAACGCGATCGTCAAGCCGATCGTCAAGGCGATCTCGTTCCCGCTGTACATCGTCACGCTCGGCCTGTTCACCCTCGTGGTCAACGCGCTCATGCTCATGCTCACCGGCTGGATCTCCGAGCGCACCGACTACGGACTGCGCATCGAGGACTTCGGCACGGCCGTGCTCGGCGCACTCGTCATCTCGATCGTGAGCTTCCTGCTCAGCGTCGTCATCCCCGGCGCACGCAAGAAGGACCGCGACTGACCCACGGTCGCGCGCCTGCGACTCACGGCGCCTCCGTGACGCGGACGCCGACGAAGCGCCGGGAGACCGCCGTCGTGCCCTCGCCGCCGAGCAGCCGGGCCAGGGTCGCGTCGAACGCGTCGAGCGACGGGTGGGCGCCGGCGAGGCGGTCGGCCGTGCGCGCATACACGTCGATCCCGTGGGCGGTCACCGGACTCGCGGCCGCACGGCGGTCGGCGGCGGAGGGCGCGCGGGTGAGGTCCACGAGCACGGACGTCCGGTCGGGCGTCGCCGGGGTCGTGGCCCCGTCGAGGGTCCACACGTAGTCGGGCGCGTGCTCGAGGTGGAGCGCCGCGACGCCCGGCGGCAGATCGATCGCGCTCGTGGGGGCACCCGCGGTCACGACCGCCGCGACCGTGAAGTGCTGGGCCAGGGCCGGGTCCGCCGCGATCGAGGCGGCGACGATGCCGCCCTGGCTGTGGCCCGCGATCACCACCGGCTCGCCCGCCTCCACGCCTGCCACGTGCATCGCCTCGACCACGGTGCGCAGCGAGTCGCCGCCGGCGCCGCCCACCAGGTCGAAGTTCGCGGTCAGGTCGAACGGGTTCGCACCGGTGAGGGGTGACCACTCCTCCGTGCCGGGGACCGTCACGACCCAGGTGCGGGTGCCGTCCGGGAGGTTCAGCTCCTGGACGCCGACCGATCCGGGCAGGCCGGCGGTGACGACGCCCGGCGGGTCCTCCGGCTCCGGGTACAGCGCGTGGACCTGACGGAGCAGGTCGCCGGTCGACGTGGGCACCGGCGGGTCGTGGGGCGGGCCGGGCGCGGGCTCGACCACGGGCCCGACCACCAGACCCGGGCGAGGAAGGCCGAACAGCACCGTGGTGATCAGCGACCCCGTCCGCAGAGTCTGCGCGGCGCCGGGCACCGGGCGGCTGACGAAGGGCTGGAAGCCGGGTGCCGAGCTGCGCAGGAACGCGGCGACCCCCGGCGTGAGCAGTTCGACGGCGTGGGGCGGCGGCCACCGCCCCGAGCCGGCGACGAGTCCGAGCCCGACACCCGTGCGTGCGAAGGCGCCGAGCGGTCCGGGGTCGGCCTGGACCGAGGCGTCGTCGAGGCGGCGCAGGAG
>CAUQTR010000431.1:0-2776 GCA_963521045.1 uncultured Actinotalea sp. | reverse complement strand
GGCGGCGGCAGCGGCCGCAGCCGCGGCAGCAGGACGCCCGGCACCGCCCGCCCCGGGGCTGCCTCAGGGCTCGACCGCGTCGCGACCCTTCATCAACCCGAGCTCGGTCAACCCGATGGTCGTCACGTCCGACTACGGCCAGCGGTTCCACCCGATCCTGCACTACTGGCGCCTGCACGCCGGCACCGACATCCGCACCTACTGCGGCACCCCCCTGTACGCGGGGGCGAGCGGCACGGTCGAGTGGGCCCGGAGCCGCAGCGGCTTCGGCAACCAGGTGATGCTCAACCACGGCTACTGGCAGGGCAGCTCGCTCATGTCGAGCTACAACCACATGACGAGCTTCGCGGTGTCGACGGGCCAGAACGTCTCCCAGGGCCAGCTCATCGGGTACGCCGGCAACACCGGCACCTCGGCGGCGTGCCACCTGCACTTCGAGGTGTACGTCAACGGCAGCACGGTCGACCCGCGGCCGCTGATCGGCTGACGCCCGCCGCCCGTCCACGCCTCGGACGGGCAGGATGCCCGGATTCACCCGTCCGGTCCAGCAGTGGGTGAACTGTCAACGATGTGCGGGCGCGGCGGCTCAAGCCGGCCCCGCCCGGAGTCGACCATGGACGAGGGCCCGCCGGCAGGCGGCGCCCGTCCCCCCAGAGCGGTCCCCCGCCGCTCCGATCGGAGCCCTCCCCATGGTTCGTCCTCCCCTGCCGCCCGCGTTCCGTCGCGCCGCTCGTCGTGCCTGCGCGACGGCGGCGCTCGCGTCCGTCGTCGCGACGATGTCCGTCACCTCCGCCTCGGCCGCTCCCGTCCTCACGCCGGGCGCGACCGTCACCTATGTCGAGCAGGCGCCGGCCGTGCGCGTCGCCCCGGACCTGACCCTCAGCGGCGGCAACGCCTACGGGGGCGGCAACCTCCGCTTCGCGGTGGCCGGCGCGACACCCGCCGAGAGCCTGTCGCTGGCGTCCTCGGCGACGCCCGTCACCACCGCCGGCGTCGTGAGCGCCGTCGACGGCGCCCTCTACCTCGGCAACGGCACGAGCGCCGACCCGATCGGGTCGGTCGACCCCGTGCTCGACGGCCGCGAGGGCCGCGACCTGCGCGTGAACTTCACCAACGCGTTCGACAACGCGGGCTTCGAGACCAACAGCCTCACGGGGTGGACGCCGGTCAACCAGCGGATCGACCTCGGCGTGACGCCGATCAACGGCGTCGTGCCCGCCGACTCCAGCACCTACCCCGCCAACACGCCCAACCAGGACAACAACGCGCCGTACTCCGGCGCCTCGTTCACGACGACCATCGTCGGAGGCGCGAGCCAGGGCTCGTACGCGCTGCAGCTGACGTCGAGCATGACCACGATGGCCGGCTGCGACGTCGTCCACGGCCCCGGCGTCTACACGGCACCCTTCGAGGCCGCCGCAGGCGACTCCATCTACTTCGACTGGCGCGCGTTCGCGGGCGCCGACAACTTCCACGTCTTCGGCTACATCGTGGACGAGGCCGGGACCCAGACCGAGGTGCTCGACGCGACCGGCCCCGGCACCACCGCGTGGGCGTCGAAGCAGACGATCATCCCGACGGCGGGCACGTACCGCTTCGTCTTCGTGGCGGGCACCCATGACGCCACCTGCGGCCTGGCGGCGGGCGCGAGCCTGCAGATCGACAACGTGCGGGTCTTCGGGACGCGCGCCACGGACGCGATCGCGCAGCAGGTCGCCCGGCTCCTGCAGTACGCCAGCTCATCGGACAACCCGCCCGCCAGCCGCACGATCGGCGTGACCGCGCAGAGCGCGGAGCAGGGCAGCGCGAGCACGTCCGTGACCGTCGCGATCACCCCGGTCGACGACGCACCGACATTCGCCGTGCCCGCGGGTCCGACCTTCACCAACGGCGAGGGCGTCCAGACCTACGCGGACGCCGCCGGCACGCTCGCCGCCGTCGACCCGGACGGCGACACCCTCACCTACGCGCTCACCGGCGCACGCGCCGAGTCGGTCACGGTCGGCGCGACGACGTACACGCAGGCACTGACGGGCTCGTACGGCACGCTGCGGCTCGCCACGACGGGTGCGTGGCTCTACCAGCCGTCCGGCGCGACGATCGACGCGCGCCTCAGCGACGACGTGGACACCTTCCCCGTGACGGCGACGGCGAACGGCGTCACGGCGTCGACGACGTTCCCCGTCGCGATCAGCGTCCCCGCCACGGCCCCCGGCGCACCGACCGGCGTCACCGCCACGGCCGGCGACGAGCAGGTGACCCTCGGCTGGGTCGCGCCCCAGTGGCTCGGCGGCTCGCCCGTCTCCTCCTACCGCGTCGAGTGGTCGACGGACGGCCTCACGTGGGCCGGCACGAGCACGGCGGCCCCGACGCTCTCCGCGACGGTCACCGGCCTCACCAACGGCACACCCACTCAGGTGCGGGTGCGCGCAGCCAACGCCACCGGCACCGGCGCCCCGAGCGCCACCCTCACGGTCACGCCCGTCACGACGCCCGACGCCGCCGGCCCTCTGGTCGCGGTCCCGGGTCACCAGCAGGCGGGCCTCACCTGGACCGCTCCCGCCGACACGGGCGGCACGCCCGTGACCGGGTACCGCATCGAGCGGTCGGCCGACGGCTCGACCTGGTCGACCCTCGTCGCCGACACCGGGTCCGCCGCCACGACGTACACCGCGACCGGGCTGGCCAACGGCACGCCGGTCTGGTTCCGCGTCTCGGCGGTCAACGCCGTCGGCCTCGGCACGCCGGGCGCCGCCGGCACGACGACGCCCCGCAC
>CAUQTR010000430.1:0-2777 GCA_963521045.1 uncultured Actinotalea sp. | reverse complement strand
CGCCTGCTCGAGGCCGCGCACGAGACGGGCCGCCTCGCCGTCGAGCTCGTCGCCGCCGGTCGCCGGCCCAGCCACGTGCTGACCCGGGGCTCGTTCCTCAACGCGATCGTCGCGCTCGCGGCGATCGGCGGGTCGACCAACGCCGTCGTGCACCTGCTCGCGATCGCGGGGCGGCTCGGGGTCGAGCTGACCCTCGACGACGTCGACCGCACCGGCTCGGGCGTGCCGCTGCTCGTGGACCTCCAGCCGGCGGGGCGCTTCCTCATGGACGACCTGCACCGCGCGGGCGGCCTGCTCGCCGTGCTCGCGCAGGTCCGCGACCTGCTCGACCCGACCGCGATCACCGTCACGGGCAGGCCGCTGGTCGAGTACCTCGACGACGCGCCGATCTGGGACCGTGAGGTGATCCGCGTGCGGTCCGAGCCGCTGCTCGCCGAGGGCGGGATCGCGGTGCTGCGGGGCAACCTCGCGCCGTCCGGCGCCGTCATCAAGCCCGCCGCGGCGTCGCCGCACCTGCTGCAGCACCGGGGTCGCGCGCTCGTCTTCGACTCGATCGAGGACTTCCACGGGCGCGTCGACGACCCGGACCTCGACGTCGACGCGGACACGGTGCTCGTGCTGCGCGGCTGCGGCCCGCGGGGGTACCCCGGCATGCCCGAGGTCGCCAACATGCCGCTGCCGGCGAAGCTGCTCGAGCAGGGCGTGCGCGACATGGTGCGTGTGTGCGACGGGCGGATGAGCGGCACGGCGTACGGCACCGTCGTGCTGCACGTCGCCCCGGAGGCGGCCGCGGGCGGTCCGCTCGCGCGCCTCCGCACCGGGGACGTCGTCGTGCTCGACGTGCCGAACCGCCGCCTGGACGTGGACCTGGCCGACGACGAGCTCGCCGCGCGTGAGCCCGCGGCGGCCGCCGCTGCGGCGTACGCGGCGCCTACCCGCGGCTGGGAGCGCCTCTACGTCGACCACGTGCAGCAGGCGGACACCGGTGCCGACCTCGACTTCCTCGTCGGCTCGAGCGGCGACGCCGTCGGGCGGGAGTCGCACTGAGCCGCACCGACCGCCCGCCGGGCCCGCGCTCCCGCTCCGCACGCACGATCCCCGGTCGACCCCGCACCCCCACGCCGACCCCTGGAGGACACCGATGACCCCGACCGACGGCCTCGTGGCCCGCAGCACCGAGCGACTGCGCGCCCTGTGGCGCGACGACCGGCCCGCGTACGCGCTGTGGAGCTGCCTCGCGGACCCGGTCGTCGCCGAGCTGGTCGCGGGTGGCCCGTTCGACACCGTCGTCGTCGACCTCCAGCACGGCCTGGCGACGCCGAGCGAGCTGCCCACGATGCTCCAGGCCATGCGCGCCGCCGGGCTGGCGCCCACCGTGCGGGTCGGGTGGAAGGACCCGGCGACGATCATGCGGGCGGTCGACACCGGCGCGAGCGCGGTGATCGTCCCGATGGTCGACTCCGCGGCCGACGCCGCGGTCGCGGCGGCCGCGTGCCGGTTCCCGCCGACCGGGGCGCGGTCGTGGGGACCCATGTGGGGCGACGTCCGGGCCGACGGCGCGCTGCCGCCCGGCGAGCAGGACGCCGGCGTGCTCTGCCTCGTCATGGTCGAGACGGCGGCCGGGGTCGAGGCGCTCGACGAGATCGTGGCCACACCCGGGGTCGACGGCGTCTTCGTCGGGCCCAACGACCTCGCGCTCGGGTGCGGGTTCGGCCGCGCCACCTACCGCGACGAGCCGCGGGTCGACGCGCTGCTCCAGCGCGTCGTCGACGCGTGCCGGGCCGCCGACAAGGTCGCCGGGCTGTTCTGCTCCGACGTCGAGATGGCGCGCCACTGGGCCGGGCGCGGCGCGCGCCTGCTCAGCGCAGCGGTCGACACGTCGCTGCTGCGCCGCGCGGTCGCCGACGCGTGGGAGGCGGTTGCCGCACCGTGAGCCGGCTCCGATTGCGACGGCGCGGTGCACGTGGTCGCATCGACGGACGGTTCACCGGCACGAGCGCCAGGAGGCAGCGCATGAGCGAGGACGTCAGCACGCCGATCCCGGACGAGCCCGGCCAGGACCCCGACTCCCCGGTGCAGGACGAGGTCACGGACGGCTACGGGTTCTCCGACACCCCGGACTCCGGCTACGACCTCGGTGCCGAGGACCCGGCCGAGGACCCGGCCGAGGGCTGACGCGACGCGGCGGAGCGCCGACGCGTCGCGCGAGGCGTCAGCGGTCGTGAGGCGTCAGGCGGTGTAGCGCATCGCGCCCGGCCAGACGCCCGGCTCCGCGGAGCCGTAGTCGATGCTCTCGACGACGCGGCCGTCGACGTCGTGCACGGCGTGCCGGCACGCCAGGTCGATGGCGATGCTGCGACCGTCGGCGACGGCCGCACTGCGGTGCGGGCATGCGGTGCCCTGCTGGAGCCCGTCGACCTTGTTCCGCCACGCGGAGCCCTCGTAGACGGTGTGTACCTGGACCACGGTTCCTCCCGATACGGAGCGCCATCGCTCCGCAGGTCAGTCGCGGGGCGGCGTCTTCGCCCGCCCCCTCATGATGAACCGGTCCGACCCCGTGCGCCACCGGGACAAAAGCCCCATCCGGCGCCCTCCGGGCCCTCCGCGGGCCGTGTGAGCGTGCTCACCGTCCGCCGCCCCGCCGTCCACCGCCCTTCGTGCCTCCGGGCCTGCCTCCGCCGCCCTTGCCCCCGCTGGTCCGACCTCCGCCGGGCCTGCCTCCGCTCGTCCTGCCACCGCCCGGTCGACCGCCCGCCGACCCGCTGTGCCTGCCCACG
>CAUQTR010000429.1:0-2777 GCA_963521045.1 uncultured Actinotalea sp. | reverse complement strand
CGTCCGGGCCGCGCGGCGACCGAGCCGCACGTCGACGTGCGGGCGCTCGAGAGCGTGCTGCTCGGCCGCTGGGCCGACGTGCGCCGCAGCGCCCGTGCGTTCCTCGCCGACCCGCGGCTGCACCGCGTCGAGGGCCTGTCGATGGCCGAGCACCGCGAGCGTGTGCTCGAGCAGCTGCGGATCCTCGCCACGGAGGGTGACGTGCTGCGCGCGTTCCCGACCGAGCTCGGCGGAGCGGACGACCACGGAGGCAGCCTCGCGCGGTTCGAGGAGGTCATCACGGCGGACCCGTCGCTCCAGATCAAGGCCGGCGTGCAGTGGGGGCTGTTCGCCTCCGCGATCCTCCACCTCGGCACCGAGGAGCACCACCGGCGCCTGCTGCCCGGTGCGATGTCGGTCGACGTCCCCGGTGCTTTCGCGATGACGGAGACCGGCCACGGCTCCGACGTGTCGAGCATCGCGACGACCGCGGTCTACGAGGCGGCCACGCAGGAGTTCGAGATCCACACGCCCTTCCGGGCCGCGTGGAAGGACTACCTCGGGAACGCGGCGATCCACGGCACCGCCGCGGTCGTCTTCGCCCAGCTCGTCACCCAGGCGCCGGGCAAGCCGCGGATCAACCACGGCGTGCACGCGTTCTACGTGCCGCTGCGGGACCCGGCCACGGGCGAGTTCCTGCCGGGCGTCGGCGGCGAGGACGACGGCCTCAAGGGCGGCCTCAACGGGATCGACAACGGCCGCCTGCACTTCACCCACGTGCGCGTGCCGAGAGAGAACCTGCTCGACCGCTACGGGTCCGTCGCGGAGGACGGCACGTACTCCTCGCCGATCACCAGCCCCGGTCGGCGGTTCTTCACGATGCTCAGCACGCTCGTCCAGGGCCGCGTCTCGCTCGACGGTGCCGCCGTCAACGTCAGCAAGCTCGCGATGATCATCGCGATCACCTACGCCAACGAGCGGCGGCAGTTCGCCGGGCCGGCGTCGTCGGAGGAGGTCGTGCTCCTCGACTACGCGGAGCACCAGCGGCGCCTGCTCCCGCTGCTCGCGCAGACGTATGCCGGGGCGTTCGCCCACGAGCGGCTGCTCGAGACCTTCGACGGCGTGTTCTCCGGCCGGACCGACACCGACGAGGACCGCCAGGACCTCGAGACGATCGCGGCGGCCCTCAAGACGGCGTCGACCTGGCACGCGCTCGCCGCACTCCAGGGTGCGCGCGAGGCGTGCGGCGGGGCCGGCTTCCTCACCGAGAACCGGCTCACGTCGCTGCGCGCGGACATGGACGTCTACGTGACGTTCGAGGGCGACAACACCGTGCTGCTCCAGCTCGTGGCCAAGCGGCTGCTCGCCGACCACGCCAAGGAGTTCAAGGACATCGACGCGGGCGGGGTGGCGCGGTACGTGGCCGGCCGTGCCGCCGACGCGGCGCTGCACCGCACGCCCCTGCTCCGGGTCGTGCAGACCCTGGCCGACGGCGGCGACGCCCGCCGGTCCGCGGGCCAGCTGCGCGAGACCAGCACCCAGCGCGAGCTCCTCACCGACCGGGTCGAGACGATGGTCGCCGAGGTCGCCGAGGCGCTGCGCCCTGCGATGAAGGCGCCGAAGGAGGAGGCGGCGCGCCGCTTCAACGAGCACCAGCACGCGCTGATCGAGTGCGCCCGCGCGCACGCCGACCTGCTGCAGTGGGAGGCGTTCACGGCGGGCCTGGAGAAGGTCTCGGACCCGGGCACGCGGCAGGTGCTCACGTGGCTGCGCGACCTGTTCGGTCTCGTGACCGTCGAGCGCAACCTCGCCTGGTACCTCATCCACGGGCGGCTGTCCGCCGGGCGGGCCCGGACGGTGACGTCGTACGTCGACCGGCTGCTCTCGCGCCTGCGGCCGCACGCGCAGGACCTCGTCGACGCCTTCGGGTACGGCCCCGAGCACGTGCGGGCAGCCATCGCCACGGGCGCCGAGGCCACGCGGCAGGAGGAGGCCCGTGAGCACTACCGCCGCCTGCGCGCGTCCGGCGACCTGCCGATCCCGGAGAAGAACGTCACGACGAGCGGCTCCGCCTCGGCGGTGCCCGCGACGCAGGTCGCTCCGACGGCGCCCAGCCCGACCTGACGCTGCCCGACCTGACGCTGCCCGACCGGCCGCCCCCGCATCACGGCGGGCGGCGCGGGCGTCAGCGCAGGTGGGCGAGGACCGCGTCGGCGACGTCGTCGGCGCGGTGCTCGGGCAGCCAGTGGTCGGCGTCGAGCGCGACGTGTCGGTACGGCGCGAGGACGAACCGCTGCGTGCTCTCGACGGCGTCGGGGGCGAAGAACGGGTCGCGACGGCCCGTGACGTACGTGGTGGGCACACGTGTGCGCCGCGCTCCGGCGCGCGTCACGGCCAGTGCGCGGTACCAGGCGAGTGCGGCGGTCAGGGCGCCCGGCTCGAGCATCCGACGGACGTAGGGCTCGGCCTCGTCCGGGGTGAGGCCCGAACGCACCAGGCTGCGGCGCAGCCGAGCGCCGTCGCGCGCGAGCGACCAGGCCTCCGGGAGCCGAGGCAGCTGGAACGCGAGCATGTACGACGAGCGGCGCGCCTGGTCCGGCCGCCGCAGCGCGGCGCCCATGGCCACGGGGTGCGGCGTCGACAGGGCGGTGAGCGACAGCGTGCGCTCGGGGTGGCGGCCGGCGAAGGTCCACGCGACGCTGCCGCCCCAGTCGTGGCCGACGACGTGGGCCCGCTCGACGCCCGCCGCGTCGTGCAGGGCGACGACGTAACCGACCAGCTCCGGCACCACGTAGGCG
>CAUQTR010000428.1:0-2782 GCA_963521045.1 uncultured Actinotalea sp. | reverse complement strand
AGGCGGTGCAGGCCGTGCTCGACGCGGACGTGTGGGACGGCGAGGCGCTCGCCGCGTCACCCGAGGCCCGCGCGCGGGCCGTCCGGCTGCTCGTGGCGGCCGCGCAGGAGCTCGACGGGGAGTGGACGTCGGGCGCCGACCTCGTGGTCTCCGCCGTCCGGGACGTCGCACAGGCCGCGATGCTCGCGGGGACGGCCGCGACGGACGCCGTCCGGCTCACCGCCGACGCCGAGCACGCGCTGATGGCCGGCGACGTGGCTCTCGCGGCGGAGCTCCTCGCCGCGGCGGCCGGCGTCCCGCTCGTCGAGCCGGCCGAGTCCACCACCTCGGTCCGGGTCACCCCGGAGCGCACGACGTTCGGCCGCGGCTCGACCGCGGTCGTCACGGTCGAGGCCGACGGCACGGTCCCCACGGGGACCGTCGACGTGCTGGTCGACGGCGAGGTCGTCGCGTCCGGCGAACTCGCGGCCGCGGGTGCGGAGCGGGCGCGCGTGCGCGTCGACCTGCCCGACGACGTCGCCGTGGGCACGCACCAGGTCGTCGCGACGTTCCGGGGGACCGCGGAGGTCGCGGAGTCGACGTCGGCGCCGGACCGCTACGTGGTGCGCCGGGCGACGCCGCACGTCTCGACGGCCGGCACCGACTGGTCGGTCGGCCGGGGCGACCCGAAGGTCGTCCAGGTGCAGGTCGAGGGCGTCGCGGGCGTGGCCCCCACGGGGGCGGTCACCGTGTGGGTGCTCGGCGGGCCGGCGGTCCCGGCGACCCTCGGGCCGGACGGCACGGCGACGGTGCGGCTCCCCGACCGGACGCGCACCTCCCTGGTGCTCGTCCTGTACGGCGGGGACACCACGTACGAGCCGTCGGTCGCCCTGCCGCGCCTCCTGCTCGTGCGGTAGCGCCCGGGGCGCGCCTCACACGACCGTCGGCGGCCCGAACTCCGTCCGGACGCCGCGGGAGAACAGCACGGAGTCCGGCGGCCGCTCGGCGACGCCGGGCAGGCCGCCCGCGGCGAGGAGCGTGTCGTCCAGCTCGAGCACCTCCGCGGTGTGCAGCGGCCAGGTCTCGTGCCGGTTGGGCAGGTGCAGCGTGCGTCCGAACGCACTCGTGTGCAGGGCCCAGCGCGCCGTGAGGAACTCGGCGAGGGGGTCGCCCGCCGCGAGCGCGTCACCCGGCCGGACCACCACGCGGGTGCCGACGCCCCGCGGCTCGGGCCAGAGCCGCCGGGACGTGTACGTGAGCACGCCGCCGGCGTCGGTCACGCTCATCCGGGCCCACGTGTAGGGCAGGGCCAGCGCTGCGCGCGCGCCGAGCACGAACGGCAGGCGTGCCGCCTCGAGCGTGCGGAACACCACGCCGCGGCGGCCGTGCTCGTCCACGGAGTACAGCCGCACGTTCGTCTCCGGGAACGAGCCCAGCCACGGCACCGCAGGCCCCCGGGCCGCACCCGCACCGACCATCCGGAACGGGACCAGCCCGACCCAGCTGGACCCGTCGTGGACGTCCGGGCGCGTGCCCGGCGGCAGGAGCGGCGCGACGTCGTCGGCGGGCACGCGCCAGTGCACGAACGTGAGGTCACGCCACGACTGCCGCAGGAGCGCACGCCCACGCATCGACGGGGCGGAGGGGCTCACGGGCTCGGGCGTGGACGGCACGGCCCCACTGTGCCCGCCCCCGCCACCCGCCGCGCCGTGGTTCGACCGGTGGCGCCGTAGAGTGCGGCCGTACGGCGAGGACAGGAGGGAACCGGTGGCTCGCGTCCGCAGGTCGACCGGCGACGGCACGCCCCGCCCGACGATCCTGGACATCGCGCAGCGCGCCGGCGTCTCCCCCACCGCGGTCTCGTTCGCGCTCAACGGGCGCCCCGGCGTGAGCGACGAGACCCGCGCCCGCATCCTCGAGGCCGTCCGCGACCTCAAGTGGCGGCCGCACCGCGCCGCCCGCGCCCTGACGGGCATGCGGACCGACGCCGTCGGCCTCGTCGTCGCGCGCCCCGCGCGCACGCTGGGACTCGAACCCTTCTTCGCGGACCTGGTCTCCGGACTGCAGGCCCGGCTGTCCACGGACTTCGTCGCGCTCCAGCTCCTCGTCGTCGAGGACATGGCGACCGAGCTCGACGTCTACGAGCGGTGGACCGCGGAGCAGCGCGTCGACGGCCTCGTCGTCGTCGACCTCGAGGTGGACGACCCGCGTCCGGCGCTCCTGGCGAAGCTCGAGCTCCCCGCGGTCGTGCTGGGCGGCCCGGGAACGCCCGGGCCCCTGCCGGCCGTGTGGGTCGACGACTTCGCCGCGATGGTGGCCGCCGCGGAGCACCTCGCCGGCCTCGGCCACCGCCGCATCGCGCACATCGGCGGCATCCCGACCTACCAGCACTCCGCACGCCGGGTGGCGGCGCTGGAGCACGCGGCCGCGCGGCTCGGGGTCGAGGTCACGTCGGTCCCGACCGACTACTCGGAGTCCGCGAGCGCCGAGGCGACCCGGCGGGTCCTCGGCGCCCCGGACCGGCCGACGGCCGTCGTCTACGACTCCGACGTCGCGGCCCTCGCCGGCCTGGCCGTCGCCTCGGAGCTCGACGTCGCCGTGCCGGCGGACGTGTCGATGCTCTCGTTCGACGACTCGCGGCTCGCGCGGCTCGTCCACCCGCCCCTGACCGCGCTCACCCGCGACACGCATGCGCTCGGCGTGCTGGTCGCCGCCACGCTGCTCGACGTGCTCGCCGGCCGTGACGTCCCACCCGTCACCGTGGCGCCGCAGCCGGAGCTCGTGGCGCGTGCGAGCACCGCGC
>CAUQTR010000427.1:0-2783 GCA_963521045.1 uncultured Actinotalea sp. | reverse complement strand
GGTCGACGAGGCCGGGCAGGGCCACGAGGCCGGCCGCCTCGACCACCTCCACGCCCTCGGACCCGGCGCCGCTCGCGGCGTCCGCGCCGATGGCGGCGATGCGCCCGTCCGCGAGCAGCAGGTCGGTCGGCTCGCCCCCGAGCGGGGCCACCCCCCGGAGCAGGTACGTCGCGCTCATGCGGTGGTCTCCCTCTGGTTCGCGAGCAGCAGGTACAGCACGGCCATCCGCACGGCGACGCCGTTGGCGACCTGCTCGACGATCACCGCACGCGGCGAGTCGGCGGCGTCGGCCGAGATCTCCAGGCCCCGGTTCATCGGGCCCGGGTGCATGACGATCGCGTGCTCCGGGAGCAGGGCCAGGCGTCGTGCGTCGAGGCCGTACGCCCGGGTGTACTCGAGCGGGCTGGGGAAGAAGCCGGTGCCCCCGGCGCCCGTGCCGTCGCCGCCCATCCTCTCGCGCTGGACCCGGAGCATCATGATCGCGTCCGGCTGCTGGTCGGCGATCACCTCGTCGAGGTGGTACGACGTCTCGCACGTCCACGACCCGGCACCCACGGGCACGAGGGTGGGCGGCGCGACGAGGGTGACCCGGGCGCCGAGGGTGTGCAGCAGGTTGACGTTCGACCGCGCCACGCGCGAGTGCAGCACGTCGCCGACGATCGCCACGTGCAGCCCGGCGAGGTCGCGTCCGACACCGTCGGGGTTGTCAGTGTCGCCGCACAGGTGCCGCCGCAGCGTGAAGGCGTCGAGCAGCGCCTGGGTCGGGTGCTGGTGCGTCCCGTCACCCGCGTTGACCACCGCACCGTCGACCCAGCCCGAGTGCGCGAGCCGGTGCGGCGCACCGGACGCCTGGTGCCGGACGACGACCGCGTCGGCGCCCATCGCCTGCAGCGTCAGGGCGGTGTCCTTGAGCGACTCGCCCTTGGACACGCTCGAGCCTTTGGCCGAGAAGTTGATGACGTCCGCCGAGAGCCGCTTGGCCGCCGCCTCGAACGAGATCCGGGTGCGCGTCGAGTCCTCGAAGAACAGGTTGACGACGGTCCGGCCGCGCAGCGTGGGCAGCTTCTTGATCTCGCGGGCCTGCGTCGCCGCCATCTGGGACGCGGTGTCGAGGACCTCGAGCGCCTCGGCACGGTCGAGGTCCGCGGCGCTGAGCAGGTGCCTCATCGCGCACCCCCCGAGATCCGGACCGAGTCCTCGCCGTCGATCTCCGTGAGGCGCACACGGACCTGCTCGCCGAGCGACGTGGGCAGGTTCTTGCCGACGTAGTCGGCCCGGATCGGCAGCTCGCGGTGGCCGCGGTCGACGAGCACGGCCAGCTGGACGACGCGCGGCCGGCCCAGGTCGTTGACCGCGTCGAGCGCCGCCCGGATGGTGCGGCCCGAGAACAGCACGTCGTCGACGAGGACGACGGTGCGGTCGTCGACGCCGCCGGCGGGCACCTGCGTCGCGCCGATCGTGCGCGTGGGGTGCCGGTGGAGGTCGTCGCGGTACATCGTGACGTCGAGCGCGCCGACGAGGTCGGTTGCGACGAGTCCGGGCTCGACGTCGGCGATCTTCGCGGCGAGGCGGCGCGCGAGCGGCAGGCCGCGGGTGGGGATGCCGAGGAGGACGAGCCCCGCACCGCCCTTGTTGCGCTCGAGCACCTCGTGCGCGATGCGCGTCAGGGCCCGGCTGATCTCGGGGGCCGTGAGGACCTCGGCGCCCGAGGAGTCCGGGGCGCCGGCGTCGTGCGTGGGCAGAGCAGGGCCAGAGGACATCTGGCGACCTCCTTCCCCGCCTCACAGGACGGGTCTTAAAGGATGTCGGACGCCCGCGACCCTACCGGACGTCGGGGGCCGCCGTGCGCGAGGTCCGGCGCCGGAACTGCGCCGGCGTCTCCCCCGTCAGGCGGCCGAAGGTCCGGGTCAGCAGCGCCTGGTCCGAGAAGCCCGCGGCGGTCGCGACCTGCGCCAACGGGAGCTCGCCGGCGGAGAGCAGCGCGGCGGCGCGGTCGACGCGGCACCGCAGGACGTACTGCTGCGGGGAGAGGGCGAACACCTTGCGCATGCGGCGGTCGAGGGTCGACGCCGAGCACCCGGCGGCCGCGGCCATCGCGGCCACGGGCACGGGGCCGCCCAGACGCTCGGCGACGAGAGACGCGACACGGTGCAGCGACCGCACGGTGACGTCGTCGGCGGCTCGCGTCCGCAGGTCCTCGGAGACGCTGACCAGGCCGACGACGCCGCCGTCCGCCCGGACGGGGACCTTGGAGCTGAGGTACCACCCCGGCGGGCCGCCCGGACGCGAGATGAGCTCGAGCTCGCGGCGCCGCGGCTCGCCGGACGTGAGCACGGCGCGGTCCTGGGCGGCGTAGTGCTCGGCGAGGTGCGCCGGGAAGAGGTCCTCGGCGCGCCGCCCGAGGACGGCGCGCCTGCTCCGCTCGCCCGTGCGGTCGACGAACGCCTGGTTGACGACGACGTACCGGCCGGTGACGTCCTTGGCGCAGAACATCGTGCCGGTGAGCGACTCCATGAGCGTCGTCCACTCGGGGCCGAGCGCACCCCTCAGTCGCTCGCCCTCGGGCCACGAGCCGGCGCCCGAGGCGCTGGTCGCGGCGGTGCCGCTCACGCCGGTGCCCGTCACGAGCGGGACGCTACCGTGACGGACCGTGAGCCCTGCGAGCCCGTCGACCCCGTCGAGCCCACCGAGCGCGTCCGGGCCGAGTGCGTCCGGATCGAGTGCGTCCGGGCCGAGCACGCCGAACGCCCCGCCTCCGGCAGGCCTGCTGCTCACGCCGGGGG
>CAUQTR010000426.1:0-2784 GCA_963521045.1 uncultured Actinotalea sp. | reverse complement strand
GTCGTACCTCGGCCAGGCGCCCGAGCCCGCGCTCACCGGGCCCGTCGCCGCCGGGACCCGCCCCGGCCCCCAGCCGCTGCCGATGCCGGAGGTCCGCGCATGACCAGCACCGCCGACACCCTGCTGTGGGTCGTCGTCCCGTACGTGTGCCTCGCGTTCTTCGTGCTCGGGCACGTGTGGCGCTACCGCTACGACCGGTTCGGGTGGACCACCCGCTCGTCCCAGCTCTACGAGAGCCGCCTGCTGCGCTGGGCCAGCCCGATGTTCCACTTCGGGATCCTGGCCGTCTTCCTCGGCCACGTCATGGGGCTCGGCATCCCCAAGGCGTGGACGGAGGCCGTCGGCATGACGGAGGAGATCTACCACTTCCTGGCCGTGAGCATCGGTGCCGTCGCCGGCGTGTGCACGGTCGTCGGGATGGTGCTGCTCATCTACCGCCGTCGCACGGTGGGCCCCGTGTTCAGCGCGACCACGCGCATGGACAAGGTGATGTACCTCGTGCTCGCCGTGGTGATCTTCCTCGGCATGTGGAACACGGTGGCGGGGTCGATCCTCAACCTCGGCGGCCACTACGACTACCGTGACGGCGTCTCGGTGTGGTTCCGGGGCATCTTCCGGTTCGACCTGCACCCGGAGCTCATGGCGGACGCGCCGCTGGGCTTCCAGCTGCACGGCCTGAGCGCCATGTTCCTGTTCGCCCTGTGGCCGTTCACCCGCCTCGTGCACGTGTTCAGCGTGCCGCTCGGGTACCTGTGGCGTCCCTACGTGGTCTACCGCTCCCGCCCGGACCGGCTCGGAGCGCGCGCCGGGCGGCGCGGCTGGGAGCGGGTGGAGCGGCGACCGGAGCGGACGGGCCGCCGCTGACGCGCCTCCGTGCCGGGGCGGCCGGGCCGGGCTAGTCCAGCGGGCCGGTCCACGGACGCGGGGAGGCGCCGTCGGACTGGCGCAGGATCTCCGCGACCATCCACTCGCGCAGCTCGACGAGCCGCGGCGGCGTCGCCAGGCTCAGCAGCGCGGCGCTGTCGGCGTACGCGTCGAGCGCCTCCATGGCGCCCTTCCACGCGAGGACGACGTCGCGGCTGCGCACCGCCGCGGGGTAGACGAGGTCGACGCGCCCGTCCCCGCGTACGAGGGCCGCCGTCCGCTGCTCGTCGATGGCCGCGAGCTCCTGGCCGTAGGACCCGGTCAGCATCTCGGCCAGCGCGACCAGCTGCGCGGGCGCCGTCGTGCTGGCCGACTGGCTCAGCAGGGCGCACTCGCGCAGCACGCCGCTCGTGTGCTCGCGGGCGCGGATCCCGAGGCGCACGGGGTAGCCGCGGAGCACGATCGGCCGGCGCTCCTCCGGGGCGTCCGCCCCGCCGGGGACGAGCGAGGTCTCCTCGAGGGCCGATGGCGGGCGCTGCGTGGGAAGGGCGGGCGGGAGCTCGCCGTCCCAGGGGCCGAGCAGCAGCTCGTCGCCGTCCGGCCACGCCGCCAGGAGCGCCTCGGGATCGGTGGCGATGCCCGCGTCCAGCTGCCCGGCGAGCAGCTCGCACCAGACCGACTTCGCGTCGTCCTCGAGCAGGTCGACCCCCCACGACCGCGCGAGCAGCCCGACCATCTCCATGCCGCGCCCGGTCGCGGACCGCACCGTGTGCACGATCCGGCGGGGCATCGCCGTCGAGCGGTCGCGGACCTCCAGCCGGATCGCCTCGCCGAGGTCCTCCACGTGGACCTGCACCTCGGTGCGCGCGTGCAGCACCGCGTTGGTGACGAGCTCGGAGATGCACGCCTCGGCCCGGTCGCGCAGGTCCTCGTCGTGCCCGGCGAGGGTCTCGCGGACGAAGCGCCGTGCGTGGGGCACCGACGAGGGCTCCGCGGACAGGCCGATCGTCCGCCGCCCGAGCGCGGGCCCGCCCGCGGTGGCACCCGGCTCCGCGGGGTGGCTCATCGTGGCCTCCTGCTACCGCCTGGCAACGGACATGTCCGGACACAGGGTGAGAGCCCGGTCGTGCGGTTCCATGACGCGACTTCGGCAACCATCGTGCCAGCACTCGCGCGACGACGGCGGACGACGGGGCGGCGCGCGCCCGCGCCGGGCGTCGTGGGACCGCCGCCCGCGCGGCGGGCCGGAGGCCGGACCGTCATGCCGAGGGCGCCTCGACGACGTCGACGACGCCGGTGAACATGCCCATGGCGCACGAGTAGTGCAGTGGCCCGGGCTCGCCCGGGGTGAACTCGAGCACGGTCACACCCGGGCCGAGCAGCACCGTCCCGAGCCCCATCTGGGGCGCGTGCAGCGCGCTCGCACAGCCCGGGGCCACGGAGTCCAGCTCCCAGCGGACGGGCACGCCCGCGACCACCGTCGCCCGGGCCGGCGAGTAGCCGGCGGCGTCCTGGACGGTGCGCACCACCTGGACACCGTCCTCGATCGGCGCCAGGTCGGCAGCCAGAGGGCCGGTGCCGGGGCTGCCGTCGGCGCCGACCTGTGCCGACGTGCCGGGGCCGGGCGTCGTCGCGAACCCGGGCGCGAGCACACCGAGCGCGCCCGAGACGTTGACGACCGCGAAGGCCAGGACGGCGACCCCCGCGACCCGGAGGAACCGGGGGGCGAAGGTCCCGCGGACGGCAGCGGCGAGCCCGGCGAGCCCGAGCAGGCCGGGCGCCGTGCCGACGGCGAACGCGGTCATGAAGAGCGCCGCCTGCACCGCGTCCCCGGTCGACAGGGCGTACAGCTGGACGACCTGGGTGACGCCGCAGGGCAGGAGGAAGGTCGCGGCGCCGAGGACGGCCGAGCGCAGGTCG
>CAUQTR010000425.1:0-2789 GCA_963521045.1 uncultured Actinotalea sp. | reverse complement strand
GCCCTGCTGCTGGGCGGCGCGCTCGCCCTGGCCGCCGCCGGGCACGGGATCGCGGCGATGGTGATCAGCCTGCTGGTGCTGGCGACGACGGCGCTGGCCGCCCTCCTCGGGCACGACGAGCGCCTCCCGGCACCGCGACCCGCCTGACACCCCCTGGGGCCGGCGGGGTGGGAGAATCACCGGGTGCCGAAGATCATCGGGGGCTCCCTCACGGAGCACCGCGAGCAGACCCGCAACAAGCTGTTCGCGGCCCTGACGAGCCTCATGGCCGACCAGGGCTTCGACGCGATCACGCTCGCCGACATCGCGGCGGCCGCGGGCATCGGGCGGACGGCGGTCTACAACCACTTCCCCGACAAGGAGTCGCTGCTCATCGCGTTCATCACGCACGAGACCGAGCAGTACGTCGCGACGCTCGAGCGCGCGCTGTCGGACGTGCGGGACCCGGTGGACCAGCTGCGCACCTACGTGCGCCAGCAGACCCAGCTCAAGCGCGTGTTCCACCTGGCTCCCGGGCCGGACCTGCGCAGCGTGCTCTCCCGCGGCACCCGCGCCCGGCTCCGGGCGCACGCCGAGCTCGTCGAGGAGGTGCTGCGGCGCATCCTGCTCGCAGGCATCGAGGCGGGCGCCTTCCCCCAGCAGCCGCTCGAGACCACTGTGCCGCTCATCAACGCCTGCCTGTCGAGCCGGGGCGTGCCCGACGAGGGCCCGGGCCGGGACGCAGCCATCGAGGCCACGGAGACGTTCGTGCTGCGGGCGGTCGGCGCCCGAACCTGAGCGCCCGCTGTGCCGGCGCCCGGACCTGGGCGGGCGCTCCCGACGCCGTCGGCGTGCGGTCCCGGCGGGCCTCGGCGACGCTGGACGGCATGTCGAACCTCAGCACCGCGGTGACGACCACGTCCGCCGCCGCTGCGGACCTCACCGGCCCGCTCACGGAGGCGCTCGCCCAGAAGGGCTGGTCGGTCGCGACCGCCGAGTCGCTGACCGCCGGCACGATCGGGACGGTCCTCGCCGCCGCGCCGAGCGCGACGTCCTGGTTCCGCGGCGCGGTCGCGGCCTACTCGCCCGAGGTCAAGTTCTCGCTCCTCGGCGTGCCCCGCGGGACGGTGGTGACCGAGGAGTGCGCTCTGACCATGGCCCGCGCGACGGCTCGCCTCCTCGCCGCGGACCTGTGCGTGGCGGTGACCGGCGTCGGCGGACCCGAGCCGGACGAGGGCGAGCCTGCCGGCACGGTCTGGTTCGCGGTCGTCACGCCCGCGGGCGAGCACACCGCCAAGGAGATCTTCCCCGGTGACCCGGCGGACGTGCTCACCGCGACCACCGAGCACGCCGTCGCGCTGCTGACCCGCGCCGCCGAGGGACGCCTCTGAGGCGGGGACGCCTCGGGGCAGGACGCCGACGTCCGCCGGGCTGCGTGCGACGGAAGCGCGACGCGGTCTGCTCGCGCGAGGCCGCGCGTCAACCCTGCGGCGGGAGCCTGGGTCAGCCGTGCAGCGGGAGCGTGAGGACGCCCGGACCGCCGTCGACCACGCGCACGGGCACGCCCCAGTCCTGCTGGTTGAGGTGGCAGGCCGGGAACTCGATCGCCGGGTCCGCATCGCACGACGCCGCCTGCGCGGTCACGTGCAGCACGCCCTCGGTGACCTCCGGGTTGATCCGCAGCACGCGCTCGAGCGGCACGTCGTCGCCCGCGCCGTCGAGCAGCAGCTCGGGCGGGGTGGCGGAGACCTGCAGGCGCGTCGAGGCGCCGTAGCGGTCGTCGTACTTCTGCCCGGTCGCAGGCGTGAAAACGACGTCGAGCCGCACCTCGCCCGCACCGATCTCGGAGACGGGGCGCTGCGTGCGGTGGGCGCCGGTGTCGAGGAGCTCGCCCGCCAGCTTCGCGGGCAGGCGGAGCCGGGTCAGCCGGTGTGCGGCGGACTCGACGACGAGCAGGTCGACCGCGCCGTCGTCGTGCACCTCCACGAGGAGGCCGCTCGGCTCGGCGAGATCGCGCGCGAGCGTGGTGACCTCGCCCGGCGCGTCGCCGCCGTCCGGGGCGGGCGCGTAGCGGCGGACGGCCCCGTTGTAGGTGTCCGCGATCGCCACCGACCCGTCCGGGAGGACGGCAACACCGAGCGGGTGCTGGAGCAACGCCTGGTCGGCCGCTCCGTCACGGTGGCCGAAGTCGAACAGGCCCGCACCCACAGCCGTGCCGACCGCCAGCTCGGCGGTACCGGGCGCCGAGTCGACCCAGCGCAGCGCCGAGACCTCCGAGTCCGCGAGCCACAGCCGCCCGTCGGGCCCGACGGCGAGCCCGGACGTCTGCGCGAACCACGCGTCCTCGACCGGCCCGTCGAGCAGTCCCTCGTTCATGGTGCCCGCGAGGTGGCTGACGACGACGGCCTCGGGGTCGAACGTCCACAGCGTGTGGTTGCCCGCCATGGCCACGACGAAGGCGGCGAGCGGCTCGAACCAGACGACGTCCCACGGCGAGGAGAGCTTCGTGGCCTGGGCGGCGCCCGAGTGCAGCACGCCCTCGGGCACGGCCTCGTAGCCGTCCACGACGTTGTCCCCCGCACCGACCATCCACTGACGCCCGTTGCCGGCAAGCGTGCGCACGGCGCCGTCGGCCAGGCGCACGCCGCGCAGCGCGTGGTTCACGGTGTCCGCGACGACGACGTCGTAGCCGAGGCGCTCGCGCAGCGGCTCGGGGACGAGCGCGAGGCCGTTGGGCTCGCTGAAGCGCGCCTCGTCCGGGCCGCCGTCGCGCAGGCCGCCGGCTTCACGTTCGCCATGGAGGGCAGCCT
>CAUQTR010000424.1:0-2795 GCA_963521045.1 uncultured Actinotalea sp. | reverse complement strand
GCCGTGTGCCTGCGCGCCGTCCCGGAGGCGATCGCCGTCGTGCCCTGAGGGCGCTCAGTCGAGGCGGACGGCCAGGTAGCGCTGCGTGATGCGGCGCTGCACCGCCGCCGTCACCGGGTCGCCCAGGCGGGCGTACCACCGCGCGGAGCGCCAGAACGCGCGGATCTCGAGCCGGACGGCGTCGTCGTCGTCGATCCGCACGACGAAGGACTCCTCGCCCCGCTGCGGGTGGCCGGTGAGGGTCCCGTACGCGAACCCGCGGCGGTCGGGCTCGTCCACGACGGCGACCACGCGGTCCAGCGCTCGCAGCCGCACCGGCCCGAGCGCCAGGCCCACGACGACGTCGACTCCCACCGCCGCGCGCGGCGTCCCCGGCGCCACGAGGAGGCCCGCCTCGCGGTGCATCTGCCAGGTGAGCACACCCTCGGCGTGCCGCTCGAACAGGGCCCGTCCGCTGCCCAGCCGGACCTCCGCCCGCGTGTGGCGGTAGCCGGCCGGCAGGTCGTCGGTCAGGGACGCGCCGACCTCGGGGTAGCTGAGCGACCGGCCGGCCAGACGTCGCCGTCGCTCCGCGTCCGCCGTCATGGCGTGCCCCGGACGGCGCCGGGGTGCTCGGGTCTGATGGCATGGCGCACGGACCGAGCCTGCCGGTTCCCGGCGGTGCGCGCCCAGCCGAATCGGCTCCCGCGGCGGGAAGGGCGCTCGGACACGGGTGCACGCGCCGTGCGGCGGTGCCATGCTCGGACGCGGCGCCCGGGAGCCCGCCCGGCGCGCGCCCTCAGCCCGGAGGTCTGATGCCCACCGAACGCGTGCTCGTCGACACGGTGATCCACGCCGAGCCCGAGGTCGTCTGGCCCGCCCTGCGCGAGCCGGCCCTGGTCGCGCGCTGGTTCGGCTGGGACTACGACGGCTTGGACGCCGAGATCGTGCAGATCTTCGTCGACGGTGCGACGGCCGACGAGGCCGCCCGCACGGTCACGTGGCCCGACGGCGACCGGTTCGAGCTCGAGCCGGAGGACGGGGCGACGCGTCTGCGCGTCGTCCGCGCCCAGCACGACCCCGACGCGGTCGTCGGCGTGTACGACCCGGTCGACGAGGGGTGGATCACCTTCGCCCAGCAGCTGCGCTTCGCGCTCGAGCGGCACCCCGGCCAGGACCGGCGCACCGTCTCCGCGCTGGGCCTCGGCCTCGGTCCGCACGACGCCCCGCTGCTGGAGCACCTCGGGCTCCGGCTGCTCGGCGACGACCCGGTCGGTGCGCCCTACGAGGTCGCCCGCGGTGACGGCTCGACCTTCTCCGGCGAGGTGTTCTTCCAGACCGACCTGCAGATCGGCCTCACCGTCGCCGAGGAGGACGACGCCCTCCTCGTGGTCGCCCGGACCCCGCCCTCCGCCGCGCCGCCCGACGGTGAGGTGATGCTCATCCTCAGCGTCTACGGCGCCGACGACGCACGGCTCGCCGAGGTGGAGAAGCGGTGGACGTCGTGGTGGTCCGACGACGAGGACCCGACCGCGGAGCCGGGCGCCGAGACGCCCTGACTGCTGCGTCGCCGGCCGCGGAGGCGTCAGGGCTCACGGCCCGGCGAGGATCCGCTCGTGCATCTGCTCCTCGGGGAGCGGCTGCCCCGCGGACCAGCCGTAGCGCCAGGGGATGACGTTCTCCTGCCACCACGTGCCGCCTGCCTCGGCGTGGGGAGCGGCCGCCGCGACGGCGCCGCCCGGCGTGCTCTCCCCGGGGACGACGAGCTCGAACGGACCGGCGCCGGGTGCGCGGTGGGCCGCGACGGCATCGTGCACGTCGCGCGTGTCCGCGACGGTCCACGGTCCGTCCGCGCGCATCGGCACGACGCCGTCCCACCGTGCCGCGCGCCGGAACGGCCGCGTCCCGGGCCACGTCCCCGCGACCCACACGGGGATGCGGGGACGCTGGACGGGCGGTGGGTCGATCGCGACCGAGAAGGGCTGCTCGGCGGTGCCGGCCACCCGGTAGTGCTCACCGCGGTGCTCGACCTGCTCGCCCGACCACAACCGGTCGAGCAGCTCGAGGTGCTCGTCGAGCATCCGGCCGCGCGTCGGCAGGTCCGTCTCCTCGCCGAGGAAGTCCCACTCGTACGGGAACCCGCCCATGCCGACCCCGAGCACGGCGCGCCCCCCGCTCAGCCGGTCGAGGGTGACCGTCTCGCGCGCGAGCTTGATCGGGCGCCGCCGGGGCAGCGGGGTGACGAGCGTCCCCAGCCGGATGCGGGACGTCCGGTCGGCGGCGACGGCGAGCGCCATCCACGGGTCCACGACGTCGATCGACCCGGGGTCCCACGGCAGCACGTGGTCCCACAGGAAGAACCCGGCCCACCCCGCCGCCTCGGCGTCGACGGCCCACCCCGCGAGCAGCCGGACGTCGACGTCAGGCCCGAAGTTCGGCACCGTCACGCAGTAGCGCATGGCCCACGGTCCCACTGCCCACCGACACGCGCCCGTCGCTGGGAGTCGCGCTCGTCGTCGCGACAGCGCGTCGTGAGCGGCATGACCGTGCACCCGCGGAGGCGGGTGGGACGCCCTCGGGTGGGCCTGGTGGGGGTCCTGTGTCGTCCGTCCACCGGCCGGCTCGTGTCGCTAGCGTCGCTGCCGTGGCGCAGGTCCTGCCTCCGACGAGCGTTCCGTCGACGGCGCGCCCGCGCAGCGGCACGCGCGGGTGGCGTCGCACCGCCGGACGCGTGTTGAGCACCGTCGCGGCTGCGGTCGCGGTCGCCGCGGGAGTCGTCGCGTCGATCTCGTCGCAGAGCGTGCTCGTGCTGGGGG
>CAUQTR010000423.1:0-2805 GCA_963521045.1 uncultured Actinotalea sp. | reverse complement strand
CTCAGCGCCCCGCCGCGCCCGGGTGGCACCCCGGGTGGCACCCCGGGCGGCTCGGCGGGGATGACCGTCGTCCTGCCCTAGCCGGACGCGTGGCTCGCGGGTCGCGGCCGACAGGTGGGCAGGCCCGGGGGCGACCCACGCCCGCGGGTACCCTGGCCCTGCCTCCCCCCGCACCAGACCCAGGAGCCTTCGTGGGACGAGTCGTCGTCGACGTGATGCCGAAGCCCGAGATCCTCGACCCCCAGGGCAAGGCCGTGGCCAACGCCCTGCCGCGGCTGGGCTTCCAGGGCTTCACGAGCGTGCGCCAGGGCAAGCGGTTCGAGCTCGAGGTCGAGGGCGAGGTCACCGACGAGGTGCTCGCCTCCGTGCGTCGCGCGGCCGAGACGCTGCTCTCCAACCCGGTGATCGAGGACGTCGTGCGCGTCGCGGCGGCGCAGGAGCAGGCGTGAGCGCCCCCGCCGTCGCCCGCCCCGAGGCGGGCGTGGACGGGGCGCGGATCGGGGTCGTGACCTTCCCCGGGACGCTCGACGACCGGGACGCCGCGCGGGCGGTCCGGCTCGCCGGTGGTGAGGCGGTGCCCCTGTGGCACGCGGACGCGGACCTGCACGGCGTCGACGCCGTCGTGCTGCCGGGCGGCTTCTCCTACGGCGACTACCTGCGCGCCGGGGCGATCAGCCGGTTCGCGCCCGTCATGGGCTCGCTGGTCGACGCCGCGCGCGGTGGGCTGCCGGTCCTCGGGATCTGCAACGGCTTCCAGGTGCTCTGCGAGGCGCACCTCCTGCCCGGCGCGATGATCAAGAACGACCACCGCACGTTCGTCTGCCGCGAGCAGGTGCTCGTCGTCGAGAACGTCGACACGGCCTGGACCCGCGAGTACGAGCAGGGCGAACGCATCGTGGTCCCGCTGAAGAACCAGGACGGGCAGTACGTCGCGTCCGAGCGCGACCTCGACGAGCTCGAGGGGGAGGGCCGCGTGGTGTTCCGCTACGACGGCTGGAACCCCAACGGCTCACGCCGCGCGATCGCCGGCATCACCAACGCCGCCGGGAACGTCGTCGGCCTCATGCCGCACCCCGAGCACGCCGTCGAGCGCGGGTTCGGGCCGGACGCCGAGTCGGGCCCGCGCACGGGCACCGACGGGCTGCGGTTCTTCACGTCCGTCCTCGACACGCTCGTCCGCTGACGCACGCGCCGGTGAGCGTCGGGCACGTGCCTGCACCGGTGGGCGTCGAGCGCGTTCCCTGGGACGACGCCGACGCCGTGCGGCTGCGCGCGGAGCAGCAGGCCGAGCTCGTGGTCCGCTACGACGGCGTCGAGGACATCGAGCCCGAGCTGCCGCCGGACGAGATGCTCGCGACCGTGCTCGTGCGCGTCGACGGCGAGCCGGCGGCGTGCGGCTCGCTGCGGGCGGCGTCGTCCTACGGCGAGGGCTGGGGCGAGCTCAAGCGGATGTTCGTGCGGCCGCCGGCGCGCGGGCGCGGCCTGTCCCGGCTCGTGCTCTCCGAGCTCGAGCGTGCGGCGTCGGAGCACGGCCTGCTGCGGCTCATCCTCGAGACGGGCGTGCGCCAGCCGGAGGCGATCGGCCTCTACCGGTCGGCCGGCTACCGCCGCATCCCCGGCTACGGGCCGTACGTCGACGAGGCCGACTCGGTCTGCTACGCCCGGTGGCTCGACCCCGCGCTCGCGACGCGTGCGGTCGTCCTCAACGGGACCGTCGGGGTCGGCAAGACGACCGTCGCGGAGGCCGTCGCGGACGAGCTGCGCGCGCGGGAGGTGCGCCACGCCTGGGTCGACGTCGACACGCTGTGCCAGGTCTGGCCGGCGCCCGACGGCGACCGCTTCGGCGTGCAGGTCGCGGCGCGCAACCTCGCGGCCGTCGCGCGCACCTACGTCGACGCGGGCTACCGCACCCTCGTGCTGGCCCGCGTCGTCGAGGAGGCGGAGGAGCGCGAGGAGTACGAGGCCGCGCTCGACGGTGCGGACGTGCGCATCGTGCGCGTCACGGCCCCGGCAGAGGTGCGGACCGCGCGGCTCGAGACCCGCCACCCGCCGGGCGACTCGCGCGACTGGCACCTCGCCCGCGCGGTCGAGCTCGAGGCCCTCCTCGCGGCGGCGGCGCTCGACGACGCGGTCGTGACGAACGACCGCTCGCCCGCCGATGCCGCCCGGGACGTGCTGGCAGCGCTGGGCTGGTGAGCACGCCCGGTGGACGGTCAGGCCGGCCGGTGCACGCTCAGAGCGAGGCCTCGAGCACCTTGAGCAGGATCACCCAGGCGAACAGCAGGATCGAGATGCCCAGCGCCCACGCGGCACGCGCCCGGCCCACCGGCGGGTGGCCCAGCTGCTGGGCGGCCTTGGCGCCCTGCAGCCCCTTGACGGCGAGGATGACCACCAGCAGCGACCCGACGAAGTAGCCGGTGACGACCCCGGCCACGAGCATCACGATGCTCAGGGCGAGCGCGACGGTCGCGATCGTGTTGCTCGGCGGGGGGCCGAAGGGCTGGCCGTAGGGCCCGCCGGGGACGGCGCCGTACGGCTGGGCGTACGGCTGGGCGTACGGCACGGCGTGGCCGGGTGCCTGCCCGTAGGCCTGGCCGTGCGGCTGGCCGTAGGCCGGACCCGCGGGCTGGGCGTACGCGACGCTCTGGCCCGGGGCGTACGGCTGGCCGGCGGACGTGGCGTAGGGCGAGGCCTGCACCGGGGCCTGGGCGTAGGGGTGCGCGTAGGGGTTCTGGGGCTCGGGGGCCGGCGCGGGCGTGAAGGTGGCGCCGCTCGGCGTGAAGGTGGCACCGCTCGACGTGTACC
>CAUQTR010000422.1:0-2818 GCA_963521045.1 uncultured Actinotalea sp. | reverse complement strand
CTCGCGGCCCCAGGCGAGCACGTCGGCGTGGGCGCGGACCGCCGCAGCCGCCGATCGGAAGATCTCCGCCACCGCTGCGAGCGACTCCTCGAGGACCGCGCGCCGCCCGGCCCAGCCGTCCGCGGCGTCGCCGAGCCAGCTCGGGACGACGAGCCGCGTCACGTCCTGGCCCGCGGTCGCCATCGCTTCAGCCGTACGGTCCAGGTCGTCCGCGTCCGTGTGCAGCGTCTCGACCGACCCGGGGACGAGCACGGCTGGGTCGGACGTCGTCGCGAGGTCGGCGATCACACGAACGCCGGGCCGGTCGCAGTCGGGAACAGCCCGGGCGCCAGGATGTCGGTCTCCTCGTAGTGCCGCACGGTCGCCCGCAGACTCTCCCCCGCGGCGTCCGCCTCCTCGGCAAGACCCTGGACGAGCAGGTGCGTGAACCGGTCGGCGAAGCGGCCGGCCGCCGCCGGGAGCACCGAGCCGCCGTAGAGCCGGGCTCCCACGAGCACCCCCACCTGCCCGGCCGCCGCGACGTCGTCGCTGACCCGGAGCATGGCGTTCCCGGCGGCCAGCGCGTCCTCGTACTCGACCTCGAACCCACCCGTGGACCTCATCCGCCCCACCCCCCTGGACGCCAAGGCTGGCGCTCCGGACCGCTCGGGCGCGCTTGTCCACAGGAAGAGCTCAGACCGCCGTGCCGCTGGTGGCGTCCTCGACGCCATGCACCTGTCGTCGCCAGTAGACGGTCGGACGCGCGTCGGGACGTCCGCCCGAACCGAGCACGCGCAGCGCCACCACGCGGTGGTCGCCCAGCGCGTGCTCGGCCTCCACCGCGACCTCGAGCCAGTGGGCCGCTCCCGATGAGCGTCAAGGTTGAGTACGGTGCCGACTGAGTCAAGGAAAGACTATTATCCTTTGCTTCTAGCCCCCGGCGGGAAAGGTTGCTCTCGATGGCGACGTGGGAGCGCGCGACGTGGCAGGGGTCGGACGACACCAGCCTCCGCCGGCGCGATCGCCGCAGCGGCGAGTTCCGCCACTACGTGCCGGATCGCCTCGCGGAGATGGTCGTCGCGGTCCCTCCCGGCCTGTCTAGACGCCTGGCGGACGCCGAACGCGCCGTCCGTACGCTCGTCGGCGCCCCCGGCGCATCCGACCTCGACCGCCTCTCGCGCTTCCTCCTGCGGTCCGAGGCGATCGCCAGCTCGATGATCGAAGGGGTGGCGCCGTCGTCGCGCCAGATCGCGGTGGCGGAGCTCGCGGAGGCGAGCGGCGAGCCGGTCCGCCCGCCGTCCATCCAGGCTCACCTCGTCGCGTCGAACATCGCGATCGTCCGACGGGCGACGGCGGAGCTCGCCGGCGAGCAGCCCGTGACCGTCGAGGACGTCCTCGGGCTCCACAGCCTCCTGGTGCCGTCCGAGCACCATGGCGTGCGGTCGGTGCAGAACTGGATCGGCGGCTCCCGCTGGCATCCGCTGGACGCCGAGTTCGTCCCGCCGACACCCGAGCGGGTCCCGGCACTCCTCGAGGACCTCGTCGAGTACGCCAACGGCGCCGCTCACGCGCCCCTGGTGCAGGCGGCCCTGGTGCACGCGCAGTTCGAGACGGTCCACCCCTTCACGGACGGCAACGGTCGCGTCGGCCGGGCGCTGATCCACACGGTGCTCGCACGGCGGGGCCTCACGCCGCGCGCCGTCCTCCCGATCTCCATCGTCCTCGCGACGCTCTCCCACTCGTACGTGGAAGGCCTCACCGCGTACCGGCACGGCGGCGACCCGGGATCGCCGGTCGCTCAGCAGGCCGTCGCGCGATGGTTGGAGATCTTCGCGGACGCGGTGACGATCGCCGTCGAGCAGGCGCGGAGCCTGGTCCTGGAGATCGCGACACTCCGCGAGGAGTGGGCCGAGCGCCTCGGAGCCGTGCGCGAGGCGCAGGGCCAGCGACCGTCGCCGCGCGCAGACTCGGCGACCGCGCGTCTCCTCGTCGCACTCCCGGAGACGCCCGTCCTCACCGTCCGGACCGCCGCGCGATCTCTCGAGGTCACGACGCAAGCAGCCAGGTCGGCCCTGGACGAGCTGACCACCGCGAGGATCCTCACGACGGCGTCGCTCGGTCGAGGCACCACGGGCTTCCTGGCGGAGGAGGTGCTGGAGCTCGTGGACTTCGCGGAGCGACAGCTGGCCAGCACGCGCTTCGACACCCGCGCGGCGACGCCGAGCAGGCCAGTCCCCCCGTCCCGCTGATCGGCTCGTCCCGCCGCGAGCGTGGCTGAGTCACCCGCGCCGCAGACCCCACTCCGCGATGACGAGATTGAGCACCCACGACCCGGCGAACAACGTGACCTCGGCGCCGCTCCCGTACTCCCCGAGCACCGCCACCCCGGCCGTCAGCACGACTGCCTGCGTGCCGGCGCCCTGCCCCAGCGCGTAGGCGCGGGCCATCCACGCCCGGTGCGCGCGGTAGTCCCGGGCGAGCACGGCCCGGAGGCCGAGCACGATCGCGGTCGCCATGACCGCGCCGACGACGAGCCGGAGCACCACGAACGCCGTCGTCTCGTGGGCTCCCACCGCGGCGACGGCCAGCCACATGCCGCTCAGCGCGGCGACCAGGCCCGCGGGCGCCACGATGCGGCCGGCCAGGCGGTGCCACCGCGGCCGACGACGCCGCAGCCCGCGGTGGAACTGGAACGCGCCGAGCAGCACGTACACGGTGACGCCGACGATGTGCGCCACGAGCGCCGCCGTCGGCGCCGGCGGGCTGCCGAGGACGGCAGGATCGACGGCCCCGGCCAGCGCGGCGAGGCGGACGCTGCCGGCGACCATCGGCACCAGGC
>CAUQTR010000421.1:0-2819 GCA_963521045.1 uncultured Actinotalea sp. | reverse complement strand
CCGGAGGACAGGGCCGTGGGCACGGCGTCCTGCTCGCCCGCCATGCCGAAGACGTCGAGCACGGCGTCGACCGCGGTCGTCGTGGAGGTCACGCCGTGCCCGGCGGCGGTGAGCAGCAGGTGCTCGCGCGCCGTGAGGCCGGGGAACCAGGCGTCGTCGTCGAGCACGGAGGCGACGGCCGAGCGGAACGACGCGCGGCGCTCGTCGACCTCCTCGCCGAGCACGCGCAGCTCCCCGCCGAGCGGTTGGAGCAGACCGAGCACCGCGCGCAGCACCGTGGACTTGCCGGTGCCGTTCGGGCCGACGAGGGCGAGCACCTCGCCCTCGCCCAACCGGATGTCGACCGGGGCGCAGACGGGGTGGTCGGTCCAGCCGACCTCGAGCTTGCGGGCACGGACGAGGTCGGTCACGACGTCGACCCTAGGTCGTCGCGGGCGCGCGCAGATCCATCTCGCGGACGACCTCGGTGCACCCGTGGGCACTGCGGGTGTGGGCACTGCGGGTGTGGGCACTGCGGGTGTGGGCGATGATGGGTGCGGGCCGGCACCGGCCCCCGGACGAGCGGCACCGTACCCGGCGAGCGACAAGACGGCGTCCGACGGAGGTCACCCGTGCACTGGATCGTCCTCGTCCTCTCCGGCGTGCTGGAGGCCGTGTGGGCCACGGCCCTCGGCCGCTCGGAAGGCTTCTCCCGCCCCGGCCCCACGGTCGTGTTCGCCGTCGCCCTGCTGCTCAGCATGGGTGGGCTCGCGTACGCCATGACGGCGCTGCCGGTGGGCACGTCCTACGCCGTCTGGGTCGCGATCGGCGCCGGCCTGACCGTGGCCTACGCCATGGTCACGGGCACCGAGCCCGCGTCGCTGCTGCGCGTGCTGCTGATCGTCGGGCTCATCGGGTGCGTCGTGGGGCTCAAGGTGACGTCGGGCCACTGAGCCTGACGTCGTGCCCGGCGCCGGCGCCGGTTCTGCGACGCCTCAGAGCTCGCCCGTCCGCTGGAGGGTGCGCATCGCGAGCCAGCCGAACGGGATGCGGGCCCAGTAGGTCAGCGCCCGGAAGAGCACGACGACCGACGCCGCGATCGCGCCCGGGACGCCGCCGTTGATGAGGCCGATGGTCAGGGCCGACTCGATCGCGCCGAGGCCGCCGGGCGTCGGCACGAGCGCGCCGGCGGTGTTGCCGAGCAGGTAGATGAGCGCGAGGTCGATGAGCGGGAGCGCCTCGCCGAACGCCGCGAGGCTCGCCTGGAAGGCGCCGAGGTAGCCGATCGTCATGATGAGGTTGCCGACGATCGCGACCGCGAACCGCTTGGGCTGCCCCAGGAGCTGGATGAGCCGGGGCCACGTCTGCCGCCACAGGGGCAGCGTCTTGGACGCGACCCACCGCCGCAGCGCGGGCACGAGCATCGATGCGGCGAGCGCGGCGACGACGATCGCGACGGACACCAGGACGGTGCGCGACGGCAGCTGCATCGGCTTGCCGGACGCGAGCGAGAGCACCAGGAGCAGCAGCAGCGTCGTGATGAACTGCGACACCTGCACGAGGCCGACGGACGCGACGGCGAGCGTGTTCGAGACCCCGCGTCGGGTGAGCATGCGCAGGTTGAGCGCCGCGGGCCCCACGCCGGCGGGCGCGACGAGCGCGACGAACGAGCCGGCGACCTGGACGAGCGTCGCGCGCCACAGGGGCAGCTTGACCGGCGAGAAGGCGACGAGGGCCATCGCGGACCCGAGGAACGTCGCCATGCCCATGCCGAACGCGACGGCCGCGTACCAGGGCTCGGCGCTCGTGAGGGCCTCGGAGATCTCCGCGAAGTTGAGCCTGGTGATGATCAGGACGGCGGCCGCGATGCCCAGGACCAGCGTGATGACGGTCCGGGCGCCGAAGCGGACGAGTCGCTGCGGCTCGACGTCGGCCTCGGGCAGCTGGGCCAGCAGCGCGTCGCGCACCTCGGCGAGGACGCCCTTGCGCTCACGCGCCTCGTCGCGGGTGGTGCGGGGCATGGCGATGGTCTGCAGCAGCGGGCCGATCGCGACGAGCTCCGCATCGGTGAACACGCGCGCGGCCGAGCCGACCGCGCGGCCGGCGCCGACCCGCAGCGCGAGGAGCGCGAGCATCTGCGCGAGGTCCATCCGCCGTGCGAGGTCGGACGACGCGACGTCCCCCGACTCCCAGCCGGTGAGCAGCACGACGGGTCCGGACGCGTCGGTCGGGGCCGGGGTGCCGTCGGGGGCAGGGGCCGACGGCGGGACGAACGGCGGCTCGAGGTCGACGAGCACGGCGTCGGACGTCAGCGCGCGATGGGCGAGGCCGGCCTGGTGCGCGGTGCGCAGCTGGTCCCAGACGGCGTCGAGGATCTCGTCGGTCAGCGCCTCGGGCGGGAGGTCGCGCAGCGGCACGGCGCCGTACGCGTGCTGCTGGACGAGCAGCATCGAGTCCTCGGCCTCGGCGAGCGCGAGCAGCCGCGGCGTGCGGACGCCCGCCGACCACGCGGCGTGGGAGAGCAGGGCGGCACGCTCGGCGGCCTGGCGCAGCGAGACCACGGCGCGCCCGTCCAGCCCGCGGAGCCGCAGCGACCGCCAGAAGCGCACGAGGATGCCGACCACCTGCCGGTCGCCGTCGAGCACGACGACGTCGAGGCGCTCGCCCGAGGCGGTGGTCATCGCGTAGACGCGGTTGTCGCCGTGCCGCGTGATGGCGGCCGCGGCCAGGTCCTCGGTGTCGTCCTCGGCGTACGGCGCTGCGTACGGCTCGGCGCCCGGCGCGACGGCCGGCTCGGCGGTGGCACCCTCCGCCGCGACGCCGGTCTGCGGGTCCTCGTG
>CAUQTR010000420.1:0-2820 GCA_963521045.1 uncultured Actinotalea sp. | reverse complement strand
CGCTGGTTGCCACCGAGGTCGCTGGTTCGGACCAGCGACCTCGGCGCGAACCAGCGACCTCGGCGCGTGCGTGGGACCGGACCTCGGCGTGCCCGTGGGACCGACCCGCCACTCCGACGACGAAGGCCCGGTCACCGTGGTGACCGGGCCTTCTGCTGTACCCCCAAGGGGATTCGAACCCCTGTTACCGCCGTGAGAGGGCGGCGTCCTAGGCCACTAGACGATGGGGGCCTGGACCGTCCCGGAGCACCTGTCCGGTGCGAGGACGTCGATACCTTACATCATGTCGACCGCTGCTCTGACGAGCGGCGGGCTCTGTGTCTCCACACGGCCTGCCGGGCGATCAACGCTGGGGTACCAGGACTCGAACCTAGACTAAGTGAACCAGAATCACTCGTGCTGCCAATTACACCATACCCCATGGGGGTATCCGGCCCGCCGTTCCGCTGCCCCGTGAAGGCATGGTCGGACGGACCTCGTACCGCCGGGGAACGATACCCGAGCGGCGGCACGCCTCCAAACCGTCAGGTCCCGACCCTGCGGCTCATGACCCACCGGGTCGGCGCGTGAGCCCGTCGACGACGTGAAACGATGCCGGGCGTGACCGCCTTCACCACCCGTCCGGAGCTCGTCGGCACCCACGGGATGGTGGCCTCGACCCACTGGCTCGCGACGGCGAGCGGCATGTCGGTGCTCGAGCGCGGCGGCAACGCCTTCGACGCGGCCGTCGCCGTCGGTCTGGTGCTGCACGTCGTCGAACCGCACCTCAACGGGCTGGGCGGTGACGTCCCCGTCATCGGCTGCGCGGCCGGCGCCGAGCCCTTCGTGCTGTGCGGTCAGGGAACCTCCCCCGCGGCCGCGACCGCGGAGGCGTTCACCGAGCTCGGGCTCGACGTCGTGCCGGGGACCGGACTGCTCGCCGCCGTCGTGCCCGGGGCGTTCGGGACCTGGATGGACCTGCTGGCCCGGTACGGGACGTGGAGTGCGCCTGACGTCCTCGCCTACGCGATCGGGTACGCACGTCACGGCCACCCCCTTCTCCCCCAGGCCTCGGCGACGATCGCCGCCGTCCGCGGGCTGCTCGCCGAGCACTGGCCGACGTCGGCCGAGGTGTACCTGCCCGGCGGGGACGTGCCGGCGCCGGGAACACTGCTCCGCAACGTCGCGCTCGCGCAGACCCTCGAGCGTCTGGCGGCGGCCGCCGGGGCCCACGTCGACCGCGAGGCCGGTATCGAGGCGGCGCGGCGGGCCTTCTACGAGGGCTTCGTCGCCGACGCCGTCGACGCCTTCTGCGCGCAGCCCGTGATGGACTCGACCGGCACGGCACATCGCGGCCTGCTGCGCGGCGACGACCTCGCGGCCTGGCGCGTGCGCGAGGAGCGGCCGACCACGGTGGAGTTCGCCGGACGCACGGTGGCCAAGACCGGCCCGTGGGGCCAGGGACCAGCCCTCCTGCAGCAGCTGACCCTCCTCGAGGGCATGGACCTCGCCGACACGCGTCCCGGCTCCGCCGAGCTCGTGCACGCGGTCGTCGAGGGCGCCAAGCTCGCGTTCGCCGACCGGGACGCCTGGTACGGCGACCCGGACCACGCCGACGTCCCGCTCGAGGCGCTCCTGTCACCGGCCTACGCCGCCGCGCGCGGCCGGCTCGTCGGCCCGACGGCGTCGGACGAGCTGCGTCCCGGGTCGCCGACGGGCGCCGAGCCGCGCATGTCGCGGCACGCTCTCGCCGCGGTCGAGCAGGCACGGACCACCGCGGTCAGGGGTGGGGCCGGAGCCGCGCGGGCAGGGGCGCGAGAGGAACGCGCCGGCGTCGGCGAGCCCACCTTCCAGCCGTACCCCACGGATCCGCGCGTCGCCCCCGACGGCGCCAGCCGCGGCGACACCTGCCACCTCGACGTCGTCGACGCCGCCGGCAACGTCGTCTCCGTGACACCGAGCGGCGGCTGGCTGCAGAGCTCGCCCGTGGTCCCAGGTCTCGGCTTCGCGCTGCCGACCCGCGCGCAGATGTTCTGGGTCGAGCAGGGGCTGGCGTCCTCGCTCGGACCACGACGTCGTCCCCGGACCACCCTCAGCCCCACGCTCGTGCTGCGCGACGGGGTGCCCGAGCTGGCGTGCGGCACCCCGGGCGGCGACCAGCAGGACCAGTGGCAGGTGCCGTTCCTGCTCCGTCACCTCGTGTACGGCACGGGTCTGCAGGAGGCGATCGACGCGCCCACCTGGCACACGACGCACCTGGTCTCGTCCTTCGACCCCCGCGACATCGAGCTCCGCGGGCTGCACGCCGAGGACCGCCTCGGCGACGAGGTCCTCGCGGACCTGCGGCGACGCGGGCACGAGGTCACGGTCACCGGACCGTGGTCGCTCGGCCGCCTCACGGCCGTCGCGCGGCACGACGGCGTCCTGCGCGCCGCGGCGACGCCGCGCGGCATGCAGGCGTACGCGGCGGGGCGCTGACATGGAGGCTCTCGACGTCGTCCTCATCGTGCTCGCCGGGATGCTGGCCGGGACCATCAACACGGTGGTCGGTGCCGGGACGCTGATCACCTTCCCGCTGCTCGTCGCCCTCAACGTGCCGCCACTGACGGCCAACGTGTCGAACGGCGTCGGGCTCGTTCCCGCCGCGGTGACCGGGGCGTGGGGCTACCGCCGGGAGCTGGCCGGCATGTGGGGCACGGTCGCCCGGATGGCGCTGATGTCGGCGCTCGGCGGCGTCGCCGGCGGGCTGCTCCTGCTCGTGGCCCCCGCCGACTCGTTCACCGCGGTGGTCCCGTGGCTGCTCGTGCTGGCCGCGGTGCTCGCGGCCGTCCAGCCTCGGGT
>CAUQTR010000419.1:0-2826 GCA_963521045.1 uncultured Actinotalea sp. | reverse complement strand
GGCCCCGGCCGCCGCGCCGGACCGCACGGCACCGCCCACCTGACTGGGCACCGTCGAGGTGTCGATGACGTCGGACACGGAGGCGGCCGGCCGCCCCGTCCGCGCGGCGGGCGACCGCTACCGGCGCCGGTACCCGCGGAACCACTCGACGTCCAGCACCTTGGGGTACGGCCCGGGCGGGGGCGCGTCACGGTCCGGGAACGCGTAGACGCCGAGCATGACCTGCATGGGGTAGTCCGGGGACTGCTCGACCGACCGCACGAGGACGCCGTCGCAGAAGAACCGGACCCGCTCCCGGGTCCACTCGGCGGCGTAGGTGTGCGGCTCGCGCGCGTCGATCGCCAGGACGGGCCGGGCGAAGTCGTCGACGACGGTCGGGTCGCCGAAGGGGTGGAGCCCCATGCCCACGGCTGCGGCGTCGGGCTGCACGTCACGCCCGAAGATCTCCACCACGCAGATCTCGGCGGACCGCGCCGGCCGGTCCTCGACGCCGATCAGCCACATCGCGACCATGGCGTGCGGGTCGTCCGTCGCCCGCAGGCGCACCTCCACGAGGCCGTGGTGCGGCGTCCAGAGCCGGAGCTCCTCCTGCTCCTCGCGCACCACGGCGTCCGGGTGGAAGCGGTGCTGCCCCACTCGGCTGCCGAGCGGTCCGGCGACGACGCCCGTCTGCAGCGAGGAGACGCGCAGGCCGCCGTCGAGCTCGGGGCACCAGGGCGGCTGGTCGGCGTCGACGCGCAGACGCAACCTCCCACCGCCGACCTCGTACCGGGCTGCGGACGCTGCCCGCGAGCTCCACTGGGGCAGGTAGCAGGGGAACCAGAGCGATGTGTCGAGGGTCTCGGCCTGGAAGGTGTCCTCCACCTCGAGCTCGTACGGGCGGCGGTCGAGCCGGACCTCCCGCTCGCCCGGCATCCGCTCGGGCACCGGCTCGCCCGGCTGCTCGCCCGGCTCCCCCGGCTGCTCGCCCGGCTCGCCCGGCTGCTCGCCCACGCTCACCTCGCGTCCGTCGAGATGCGCAGCGCCGCGACCAGCTCCGCGTACATCGTGTCGGCCGCGAGCAGCTCGGCGTGCGTGCCCGTCGCCCGCACCCGGCCGCCATCCATGAGCACGATCGTGTCGGCGTCGACCACGGTGGAGAGGCGGTGCGCGATCGTCACGACGGCGCCCTGGCTCGCCACGCGGTGGATGACCTCCTGGATGGCGACCTCGGTCAGCCCGTCGAGCTGGGCTGTCGCCTCGTCGAGCAGCAGCACCTCCGGCGTCCGCACGACGGCGCGGGCGAGCGCCACGCGCTGGCGCTCACCGCCCGAGAGGCTCGTCGCCGTGACGGGCGCGTCGAGGCCCGCGGGCAGGGCGCGGACCGTGGCGTCGAGGCGGACGGCGCGCAGCGCGTCCCACAGCTCCTCCTCGCTGGCCTCGGGGTGGCGGAACAGGAGGTTCTCCCGGACCGTCCCGGCGAGGAGCGGCGTCTCCTGCTCGACGTAGCCGATGCGGGCCCGCACCGTGTCGATGCTCAGCTCGTCGAACGGGACGCCGTCGAGCAGGAGCGTGCCTGCGTCGGGTGGCAGGAACCGCAGGACGAGGGAGAACGTCGTGGTCTTGCCCGCCCCGGAGGGTCCGACGAGCGCCACGTGCCCGCGGCGCGGGACGACGAGGTCGAGCCGGTCGACCGCGGGAGCCGCGGCACCGTCGTAGGTGAGCGTCACGCCGCGCAGCTCGAGCACCGGCCGGTCACCGCCGTCGCTGGTCAGGGACCGCCCGGACCGCACGTCCTCGGGCCGGATGTCCTCCGTCTCGCGGATGCGCGCGGCCGCGGCCACGCCGGACTGCAGCTGGGTGAACGTCCCCGTGAGCGTGGTGATCGGGTCGATGATGTTGAACGCGTAGAGCAGGAACGCCACGAGCGTCGAGACGGCCAGCCCACCGGACTGGACCCGCCACGCCCCGATCCCCAGGATCGCGATGATCGCCAGCTGGATGCCGCCGCCCGCCACCGCCCACGCGGTCGCCGTGACCCACACCGCACGGATGCTGTGCCGGGTGGACTCGCGCGCACGGCCGACCACCTGCGCGACCTGACGGTCCTCCGCGCGGCTCGCCTTGACCGTGCGCAGGGCGCGCAGGCTGCCCTCGAGCACGGCACCGAGCTCGCCGACGGCCTCCTGCGCCTGCCGCTGGGCCACGCCGATCCTCGGCAGCAGCAGGCCCATGAGCACGGCCACGACGACGATCGCCGCCAGCGTGCTGAGCAGCAGCTGCACGTCGAGCACGGCCATGAGCACGATCGTGCCGACGAGCGAGACGGTGCCGTTGACGAGCTGCACGGCGCTCGACGACGCCGCCTCGCGCAGGAGGACCGTGTCCGACGTGACGCGCGTGACGAGCTCGCCGGGTGTGCGTCGTTGGACGTCCGCCAGGTTGCCACGCAGGAACCGCTCGACGAGCGAGGTGCGCGCGTCGAGCACGATGTGCTCCGCGAGTCGCCCCAGCACGACGGACTGGATCACGCCGGTGACGAGGCCGAGCACCACGAGCCCGAGCAGCAGCCCGACCGCGCCGCTGATCGCCCCCGGGTCCCCGACCGTGTCGAGCACCTGCTTGACTGCCAGCGGCATCGCCAGCGCGGCAGCCGTCGTGCCGAGCGCGAGCACGATGCCGAGCGCCACGACGCGGCGGTGCGGCCGGACGAAGCCCCAGAGCAGCCGGATGTTCTCCCACCGCAGTGGCACCCGCTCCGGCGACTCGCCCGTGCCCGACGTGTCAGCCGTCATGCGGGCGAGTCCACCACGTCCGCGGGCGCGCCGACGACGTCGCCCGCGCGCC
>CAUQTR010000418.1:0-2837 GCA_963521045.1 uncultured Actinotalea sp. | reverse complement strand
CCCGCGGGCGTCAGCGCCAGAGCTCGGTGAGCCGGTCGGCGAGCGATCGGCCCTGGTCGTGGCCGACCCGCGCAGCGGCGGGGCGCAGGGACGGGTTCATCGCGTTGGCGCCGAACAGGTGCTCGGAGTCGGCGTCCGGGACGACCACCTCGACCCGGCTGCCGCCGGCGCGCAGGGCGGCCACCTGGTCCGCGAGGTGCAGACCCCACTCCGGCGGCGTCCAGCTGCGCCCGCCGAGCGGCGAGAGCACGAGCACGCGCTCGTGCCCGGCCGCCAGGTCGGCGTTCTCGGCGTTGGTCCGGTAGCCGCCGTCGAGGTAGGGGACGCCGCTCACCCGGTAGACGGAGACGCCGGCGCAGCTGGCCGCGACGGCGTCCACCAGGTCGACGCCGCTGTGGCGGTCGAGGAGCACCGCCTCGCCGGTCCGCGCGTCGATCGCCGTCAGCACCACGGCACGGTCCGGCCACGTCGATCCGGGCAGCCGCGCGGCGACGGTCGCGCGCCACCGCGACTGCCCCGAGCCGTCCGACGCCGCGTCCAGATCGAGCCCGATCGATCCCATCGCGCGGCGCCACTCGGCCGCGTCGTGAGCGGCGGCGACGGCTCTCCGCATCCGCTCGAGGTGGTCGGTCGCGGGACTCGCGGGGCGGCCGCCCTCGGGACCCATCGGCCCGGTGCGTTGCGGGGACTGCTCGGCCAGGACGGCGGGCAGCAGGTCCGGCGGCGTCGCGCCCGCCAGCTGGGCGGCAGCCGTGGCACCGGCCGAGGTGCCGACCGTGAGGTCGGCGGTGGTCACGTCGAGCCCTTCCTCGTGCAGGCCGGCGACGAGGCCGATCAGCCAGGCGTTGCCGGTGGACCCGCCGCCACCGAGGACCAGGGCGCGTTCGCCGGCCGCTGGTATGCGCGACGTCGCGTCGACCTGAGGTTTGTCGAGCTGAAGGCTGGAGTCGTCAGAGTGTGTGGAGCTCATGGGAGTTGCCTCTCGCGTCTGCGTGGGGGCGCTCCCGGTGGTGGCGGCTGGTTCAGCCGCTGGACCGTGGATTCCTGGGGAGCACCCACTGGGGACCTGCGTTCATGGGTGTCACCTCCTGGAGCTCGACGGCCGACGTTCACGGCGACGCTAGCGCGGGGACGAGGGAGAGAGCGAGGGCGTGATCGAAGGGTGACCCGGTCACCGCGCGGAGGGTGGCATGATCACCCGGAGGCGCTGCACCGAGAGCGGCGCCGCCGGCACCGGGGGGGCTGAGGTGGCCGAGCAGGACGACGTCGTCGACCGGCTCCGCAGGCTCGAGTCGCGGGTCGCCCGCGTCGAGCGCCAGGAGCGGAGCCTGCGCGGGACGACCGCGGCGCTGAGCCTCGGCCTCGGCGGCTCGGTGGTGTCGATGTCCCTGACGTGGCTGGGCGACGAGCCGTACTTCGAGGCCGAGCAGCTCCTCGGTGTGGTCGACCGGCCCGGCCTCAACGGGTGGAACCTGATGTTCGCCGAGGTCGCGCGTCCCGGCGGTTCCGGCTTCTTCGCCGTCGTCCTCGGCGTGCTACCGCTGCTCACCGCCCTCTTCGCCGCTCTCGCTCTGCGCAGCAGCGACCCCCGCGCCTCACGCAGGGCCATGGTGGTCGGAGGGCTCACCACGGTGGTCGTCGGCGGGCTCTACGCCGTCGGTCTGCTGATGGCCTCGCAGTCCGGCACGGTCGTCGGCTCGGGCTGGCTGATGGCATCCGTCGCCGCCGTCGTCGTCACCCTTGCCGCGTACGCCCAGGCGCAGGTGCTGCGGGAGGAGCAGGACCGGAAGCCACCGCCGCGGACGGGCGTGGAGCTGCTCGGCCCACCCGTCACGCGCCTCGACCCGGGCAGCAGCTCCGGACCCGGCCGCGACGGTGAGGGCGTCGGCGCCGAGTAGGGCCGCTCGGGCCTCGCCGAGCACGGTCAGCCCGCGAGCAGCACGAAGCCGAGGAAGAACCATGCCACGGCGACCACGGCGCCCAGGGCCGCAGCGGTGCCGCGGCCGATGCGCGAGCCCATGATCGGCAGGGCCACCACGGGGCCGGCGGACGCGACGGCCGACACGGCCCAGGCGGCCGCGCTGAGCAGCGGCTGACGCGGCCCGGACGCGAACTGACCGTTCGCGAGGAACCCCCCGAGGCCGAAGACCGCCGCGGCGACGAGGCAGCCCACGGCGAGGCCGAGGAAGGGTGCCCAGGTGAAGGACGCCGGCTCGCTGCTGTGGCTCATGACGCACCGCCTGCGGGAGTGTCGAGGGGGACGGTCGCGATCATGGTCTCGCCTCGACGACCCCCGCGTGCTCGATCAGCGCACCCTCCGCGAGCGCCGCCGCGAGCACCGCCTCGAGCCGAGGACCCACGCGGGACGCGACGCGGGCGATCCCGAACACCTGCGCCGTCTCGCGCACGAGGTCGTCGCGACCGATGCCGTGCGCCCGCCGCGCCAGGTCGACCATGGCGTTGCGCAGCTCGTCGTAGGCGACGTCGGAGAGGTCGCGGGCGCCGTCGGCGGGCGGGCGGTACCCCGTCCACGTGGCGGGGTCCAGGTCGCGCGGCCAGACGACGACGTCGCCGTTGGGCGCGACCCGCACCTGCTCGGGCGGCACGGCGGCGAGCAGCGACTCCCGGCGCGCCTCGCGCAGGCTGTACAGGTCGAACCGCCGTGCCGTGATCCGGACCAGGCGGTCGGCGAGCATCGGACCCTCGATGGCCAGGACGGCGTCCATCTCGCCGCGGAGGCGCTCGAGGTTCGTCGGGCGGTGCAGCCCGTCCAGCACCGACGTGCGGCCGACGGGGTGCTGGCTGGCGCGCGTCCACCAGCCGCTGCCGTGCGGGGG
>CAUQTR010000417.1:0-2837 GCA_963521045.1 uncultured Actinotalea sp. | reverse complement strand
GCCCCAGCCCGACGGCTCCGCCCCGAGCCCCACGACGAGCCGACCCCCGCGGCGCAGCTCGGCGCCGGTCAGCCACGTGCGGTCGAGCGGCCGCCCGTCGAGGTGGACGGACTGCACGTGCTGCGCCGGCCCGTCGTGCTCCGGCTCCAGGAACCCCGTGGTCTCCACCTCGAGCGCCCCACCGTCCATGCCACCCACCTCGATCCGCGACGAGCGCCACGCGGGCGCGTTGAGCAGGAAGACGTCCTGGCCGGCCACCGGGAAGATGCCGAGCGACGCCCAGACGAACCACGACGACAGCCCGCCCGAGTCGTCGTTGCCGGGCAGGCCGCCCCGCCCGGTGCCGAACTGCTGCTGCACGACGGCGTGCACGACGTCGGCGGTGCGGTCCGGCCGGCCCGCGTACTGGTAGGCCCACGGGGCCTCCATGTCGGGCTCGTTGTTGAGCCCCTCGAACCGGTCGAGGGCGTAGCCGGCCCGCAGCTCCTCGAGGCCGGGCGCGAGTCCGGGCTGGGGCGCGGGCGGGGCGCCGAACCCGAAGAACCGGTCGAGCATGGCGACGAAGGCCTCGTCGCCCCCCGCGAGGTCGATCCGCGCCGCCATGTCGTGCACCAGCCGGAACGAGTAGTTCCACCGCCCGCCCTCGTAGAACGTCGAGTCGCGCAGCAGGCCGGTGCCGGGGTCGAACGCGTTGGCCCACCGGGCCGCGAGCGCCGTGAACTCCTCGACCAGCGCGGGGTCCCCGACGTGCTCGGCGACGCGCGCCGTGCACCAGTACCCGAACGCGAGGTCGAGCGTGTGGCTGATGGGCTCGGCGCGGCCGCGGAGCAGGAAGTCCTCGCCGTACATGCGCCGCAGGTCGTTGTGCATGTGGACGAGCGCCCAGTCCCAGTCGATGCCGGGCCGGCCGAGCGCGCACAGGTCCGCGAGGAACGTGTGGGCGAGCGCGCTGCCCTGCCGGGTGAACTGGTCGGCGCCCCGCGCCATCCGGTAGCCGATCGGGAGGTTGCCCTCCTCCTCGCAGATGGTCAGCAGCGCCTGGCCCAGCTCGACCGCCCGCTCGGGCAGCAGCGTCGTGAGCAGCGGGAGCTGCGTGCGGTAGATGTCCCACATCGTCGAGATGTCGAACGCGAAGGGGCCGGTGCCCGGCCAGAACGGGCTCTCGCCGTACGCCAGGCAGGGCTTGACGAGGGACCGGTACAGGGCGGTGCCGAGGACGGTCGCGCGCTCGGCCGACGGCGCCTCGACCTGCACCGTGCCCAGGTGCTCGGCCCAGGTCGCCGTCGTGCGGGCGCGGCGGGACGCGAAGCTCGACGGGCCGGGGCCGCAGTCGGCGAGGAGGTTGGTGCGGGCCTGGTCGACCCCGCGCAGCGAGAAGCCGAAGCGCAGCTCCACCGTCTGGCCCGCCGTGGTCGGGCCGGCCCACATGAGGCCGAACGGTCGCAGCGTCGTCGGGCGGATGTGCGAGAGGTCCAGGCGCGTGCCGCCGGGCATGAGCCGCCGGTCGTACCAGAGCATCTGGCGCCACGACGCGGCGTCGCACTCGACGTGCAGCGCGAGCGGCGCACCCTCGACGACGACCTCGCCCTGTGCGACGCCCGGAGCGAGCGCGTGCAGGTGCGCCCGCAGGGGCACGGTCTGCCCGTGCGGGATCGCGAGCCCGCCGAGCGAGAGGTCGACGACGAGGCGCGCGTCGTGGTGCGCGGGGAACGTGTACCGGTGCACCGCGCTCTTCGGCCCGACGGTGATCTCGCAGCGGATGCCCGAGGCGAGCGTCGCGGCGTACCAGCCGGGCTCGGCCTCCTCGTCGTGCAGCTCCCACGTCTCGCCGAGCGCGTCGAGCGGCTGGAGCATCGGGGTGACCCGCACGTAGTTGTAGTACTTGCGGATCGCGCCCGTCCCGGACTGCTGGAAGTGTGTGAAGCCCGACGCCACCTGCCGCTCGTGCAGCAGCGGGGGCACGCCCTCGGTGGCCAGGTCGTAGCGGCCGTAGCCGGTCGGGTACGCGCCGGAGTACGCGCACGCGGAGACCATGCCGAGCGGGTAGCTCGCGCCGGGGTGCGTGTTGCCGATGGGTGGCTTCGGCGACCACCAGCTCGCCGCGATGCCCGTCCGCGGCGGCAGGTCCGTGACCTCGGTGCCCAGGAACGGGTCGACGACCTGCGGGGCGGCGACGTCGTCCATGTCCGGACGCTAGGTCGCGGATGTGTCAGGCGGGTTGCCGGGACCTCAACTCCCTGGGTCGGCGTCCCGGGGTGCGCCCCGTAGCCTGGGCGCATGATCCTCGCCGACGACCTCCTCCTGCTGCTGACCGACGACGCGTCCGGTCGTCCCGCGGAGAGCGGCGACCGGCTCGAGTGCGTGCTGGCCGGCGCGGTCCTCGTCGAGCTGCTGCTCCTCGGCCGCGTGCGCGTCACCGGCGCGGGGGAGTCGGTGCGGCCGGGGCGGGTCGTCGTGCAGAGCGAGGAGCCGGTCGGCGAGCAGGTGCTCGACGAAGGGCTGCACCGGATCGCGGGCCTCACGCCCAAGAAGCCGCAGACCCTGCTGGCGCACCTGCGGCCCCAGCTCGTGGACGCCGTGCGTGGCCGCCTCGTCGAGCGCGGTGTCCTCCGGGTCGAGCAGGGCACCGTCCTCGGGCTGTTCCCGCGCACGTCCTGGCCGGCGGAGGACTCGACCCACGAGGCCGCGCTCCGCGCCGGGCTGCGTGAGGTGCTCGCCGAGAACCGTGAGCCGGACCCGCGCGAGGCGGCCGTGGTCGCGCTGCTCCAGGCGGTGAACCGCGTGCAGAACGTGCTCGGCGACCTGGGCGTACCCGGCGGCGCGGTGCGCGCGCGGGC
>CAUQTR010000416.1:0-2849 GCA_963521045.1 uncultured Actinotalea sp. | reverse complement strand
GCCGACGCCGTCCGGGCGGCGGGCATCGCGTGCTTCGGCCCGAGCGCCGAGGCGGCGGCGCTCGAGGGGTCGAAGGCCTTCGCCAAGGACGTCATGGCGGCGGCCGGCGTGCCCACGGCCATGGCCCACGTCTGCACCACGGACGAGGAGCTGGCCGACGCGCTCGACGCGTTCGGTGCGCCGTACGTGGTCAAGGACGACGGCCTGGCCGCGGGCAAGGGCGTCGTCGTGACGTCGGACCGCGCCGAGGCGCTCGCCCACGGGGCGGCGTGCCTGGCCCGCGGGGGTGGCGCCCAGGTGGTCGTCGAGGAGTTCCTCGACGGGCCCGAGGTCTCGCTCTTCTGCCTCAGCGACGGCACGACGGTCGTGCCCCTCGCCCCCGCGCAGGACTTCAAGCGCGCGTTCGACCGCGACGAGGGTCCCAACACCGGCGGGATGGGCGCCTACTCGCCGCTGACGTGGGCGCCGCCGGGCCTCGTCGACGAGGTCGTCGACCGCGTCGCGCAGCCCACGGTCGACGAGATGCGCCACCGCGGCACGCCGTTCGTCGGCGTCCTGTACTGCGGCCTCGCCCTCACCGGGCGCGGGGTGCGGGTCATCGAGTTCAACGCGCGGTTCGGCGACCCGGAGACGCAGGTGGTGCTCGCCCGGCTGGCGAACCCGCTCGCCGAGGAGCTCCTCGCCGCCGCCACGGGACGGCTCGACGAGCAGCCGCGCCTGCGCTGGCACGACGACGCCGCGGTGACCGTCGTCGTCGCGGCCCACGGCTATCCCGGGACCGTCCGCGCCGGCGACCCGGTCACCGGTGTCGACGAGGCCGACGCCCTCCCCGACGTCCACGTGCTGCACGCGGGCACCGGGCTCGCCGACGGGGCGCTGGTCTCCGCGGGTGGGCGCGTGCTGTCGGTCGTCGGGCGCGGGGCCGACGTCGAGGCCGCCCGGGCCGCCGCGTACGCGGGCGTCGGGCGGATCGCCCTCGAGGGGTCGCACCACCGCACCGACATCGCCGCGAGCGAGCGATGAACGCCGTCGAGATCCCGGGCTGGACGCACTCCTACTCGGGCAAGGTCCGCGACCTGTACGTCCCGTCGCCGCAGGGCGGTGCGCACCCCGACGGCGACGTCGTGCTCGTCGTCGCGAGCGACCGGATCAGCGCGTACGACCACGTGCTCCCGACGGCGATCCCCGGCAAGGGCGTCGTGCTGACGCAGCTGAGCCTGTGGTGGTTCGAGCAGCTCGCGGATCTCGTCCCGACGCACGTGGTCAGCGCGACCGCCGAGGGTGAGGGCGGAGCGGTGCCCGACGTCGTCGCGGGCCGCGCGATGGTGTGCCGTCGGCTCGAGATGTTCCCGGTCGAGTGCGTCGCCCGGGGGTACCTCACCGGCTCCGGGCTCGCCGAGTACACCAGCTCGGGCGCGGTGTGCGGCGTGCCCCTGCCCGCGGGCCTCGTGGACGGGTCGCGACTGCCCGAGCCGATCTTCACGCCCGCGACCAAGGCGGCCGTCGGCGAGCACGACGAGAACGTCACCCTCGACGAGGTCGCCGAGCGGATCGGGACCGCCGACGCCCACCTGCTGCGCGACCTCACGCTCGCCGTGTACGCGCGGGCCGAGGACGTCGCGCGCAACCGGGGTGTCATCCTCGCCGACACGAAGCTCGAGTTCGGGCGTGCGGCCCACGGGCCGCACGCGGGCGAGGTCGTGCTCGGGGACGAGGTGCTGACCCCGGACTCGTCGCGGTTCTGGCCGCTCGACGCCTGGGAGCCCGGGCGCGCCCAGCCGAGCTTCGACAAGCAGTTCGTGCGCGACTGGCTGACGTCCCCCGCCTCGGGGTGGGACCGACGCTCGGACGCGCCGCCGCCGCCGCTCCCGGACGACGTCGTGCTGCGGACGCAGCAGCGCTACCTCGACGCCTACGAGCGGCTCACGGGTCGGTCGCTGAGCGTCTGACGGGCACAGCGAGGGACGCAACGCCGACGGTCGTCCGCCCCGGCGCGTGACCAGGATCACGGGATCTCGTCGTAGGACAGGAATACCTTGCTTAGGTAAGCCTATGCTTTACTGGCGGAGCCCGCCTGGCCGGTGGCGAACGCCCTGAGCAGCAGGCCATCCGACACAGCAGGTTGTCCGACCGAGGAGCCCGATGTCCGCGAGCACGCTGACCCGCGCGGAGCCCGCCTACCGGGCCTTCGAGGTCGAGGTGCTGCGTGCGCGCCGCCTGTCGCCGAGCTTCCTGCGGATGACCTTCACCGGCGAGGACCTGGACCTCTTCGCGGCCGACGGCTTCGACCAGCGGATCAAGCTCGTGCTCCCCGCCGCGTGCGGCGCTCGGGTGGACCCCGGCCTGTTCAGCGACGACTCGTGGCACGAGACGTGGCGTGCGATGCCCGACGACGAGCGCTACCCGCTGCGCACCTACACCGTCCGCGCCGTCCGCCAGGCCCAGCGCGAGGTGGACGTCGACGTCGTGCTGCACGGCGTCGCGCCCGGCGCCGTGACGACCCGCGGGTGCGGTCTCGCCGAGCTGCTCGGCTGCGCGTGCTCCGCACAGGCCGGACCCGCGGTCCGCTGGTGCGCGGCCGCCCGCTCGGGCGACCCGATCGTCCTCATCGGCCCGAACGCGCGCTTCGAGGGTCCGGCCGGGGGGATCGAGTGGCGTCCGCCGGCCGACGCCCGTTCGCTCCTGCTGGCGGGTGACGAGACGGCCGTCCCGGCGATCTGCGCGATCGTCGAGCAGCTCCCCGCCGACGCACGCGGCCACGCCTTCCTCGAGGTCCCGACGGAGCACGACGTGCTCGACGTCCGCGGGCCCGCCGGCGTCGAGCTGCACTGGCTCGCCCGGAGCACGCC
>CAUQTR010000415.1:0-2861 GCA_963521045.1 uncultured Actinotalea sp. | reverse complement strand
CCCGTGAGCTGGTCCACCACGCCGTCGGCGAAGTCGCCGCGCGGCGCGAGCGGCTCGGGCAGGTGCGGGGACAGGGTCTCGGGCACCGGGCCGGCGTCGCGCGTCGCGACGTCGTACGGGATCGCGAGGACGGTGGGCACGCGGTAGGTGAGCGCGTGCTCGACCGCGATGACGGTCGTGGCGGCCGCGTCGGCGCGCCCGACCGTGTACGTGCGGGCGCCGACGGCCGAGGCCATCGCGATCTGGTCGACGTCCCACGGGCGCGGTCCCGACGTCGGCTCGTCGCCCACCACCAGGACGAGCGGCACGTGCGCCTGCACGGCCTCCGCGAGCGCGGTCAGGGTGTTGGTGAAGCCCGCCCCGTACGTCGTCGTCGCCGCGGCGAGCCGGCCGGACGCCCGGTGGAACGCGTCGGCCGCCACGACCGCGCCCGCCTCGTGCCGGACGGCCGTGAACCGAGCGGGGGTGCGGCGCTCGAGCGCGTCGAGCAGGTAGGCGTTGCCGTTGCCCATGACGCCGAAGACGTGGTCGACGTGACGGGCGAGCGTGACCGCGACGTGCGCGGAGACCGTCGGCATGGGCACTCCCGGAGCAGAGGCAGGGCCTCGTTGCCGCTGCGCTGCGCGATCATATACGATCCGAGCACCTCGACACCGGCGTCAGGGGACCGCATGCAGTTCCACCACCACGGCTACGTCTCCGGCGACCCGCGCGTCCAGCCGGCGGCCGGCATCGGTCTCGACCGGCCCGCGGAGCTGCCCGACGAGGTCGACGTGCTCATCGTCGGCGCCGGGCCGGCGGGGATGATCGCGGCCGCGCAGCTGTCCCAGTTCCCCGGCATCCACACGCGGATCGTCGAGCGCCGCGACGGGCGGCTGCCGATCGGGCAGGCGGACGGCATCCAGGCCCGCAGCGTCGAGACGTTCCAGGCCTTCGGGTTCGCCGGGCGGATCGCCGAGGAGGCGTACCGGATCACCGAGATGTGCTTCTGGCACCCGGACCCCGCGGACCCGTCCCGGATCGTCCGTGGCGAGCGCCCGGCCGACGACCCGACCGGGATCAGCGAGTTCCCGCACCTCATCGTCAACCAGGCCCGCGTGCTCGACTACTTCGCCGAGTTCATGGCGCACTCGCCGAGCCGCATGGCACCCGACTACGGCTACGAGTTCGTCGGGCTCGAGCGCGACGACGACGCGGACCCCGGGCACCCGCTCACCGTGAGGCTCCTCCGGACGGCGGGGGAGCGCGCCGGCGAGGAGAAGGTCGTCCGGGCGAAGTACGTGCTCGGGGCCGACGGCGCCCGCAGCCGGGTGCGCGAGTCGATCGGCTGCACCATGCGCGGCACGTCGGCGTTCCACGCGTGGGGCGTGATGGACGTGCTGGCGGTGACCGACTTCCCCGACATCCGGCTCAAGTGCGCGATCCAGGGTGCCGGCGGCAGCATCCTGCTCATCCCGCGCGAGGGCGGGCACCTGTTCCGGATGTACGTCGACCTCGGCGAGGTGGACCCGGACGGCCACCACGCGGTGCGCGGCACGACGATCGAGCAGATCATCGCGAGGGCGAACGTGATCCTGCACCCCTACACGCTCGACGTGCGCGACGTCGCCTGGCACAGCGTCTACGAGGTCGGGCACCGCCTCACGGACCGGTTCGACGACGTGCCGGCCGAGCTGGTCGGGACGCGGACGCCCCGCGTCTTCATCGCCGGCGACGCCTGCCACACGCACAGCGCCAAGGCCGGTCAGGGCATGAACGTCTCGATGCAGGACGGCTTCAACCTCGCCTGGAAGCTGGGCCACGTGCTCTCGGGCCGCAGCCCGGCGAGCCTGCTGGCCACGTACTCGGCCGAGCGGCAGGTGGTCGCGCAGGCGCTGATCGACTTCGACAAGGAGTGGTCGACGCTCATGGCGAAGAAGCCGGGCGAGCTCGACGACCCGTCCGAGGTCGCGGCCTTCTACGTCCGTACGACGGAGTTCCTCTTCGGCTTCATGACGCAGTACGCGCCGTCCATGGTGGTCGCGGACGCGACGCACCAGGCGCTCGCGACGGGGTTCCCCGTCGGCAAGCGGTTCCGGTCCGCGCCGGTGGTGCGGGTCGCCGACGCCAACCCGCTGCACCTCGGGCACCAGCACCGCGCGGACGGCCGGTGGCGGGTGTACGCGTTCGCGGACCGTGACGCCCCCGCGGCCGGCTCCGCGCTGGAGCGCTGGGCCGCGTGGCTGGCCGACGGCCAGGACTCCCCGGTCCGCGCGCACACGCCGGCCGGCAGCGAGCGCGACAGCGTCCTGGACGTCAAGGTCGTCCTCCAGCAGCGGCATGCCGACGTCGACCTGGCGCAGGTGCCGGGGATCTTCCTGCCGCGCACCGGACCGTTCGAGCTCGTCGACCACGAGAAGGTCTTCGCCACCGACCCGGCGGAGGACGTCTTCGAGGAGCGGGGCGTCGACCGGACCGGCTGCGTCGTCGTCGTCCGGCCGGACCAGTACGTCGCGGCGCTTCTGCCGCTGGACGCCACGGCAGAGCTCGCGGCGTTCTTCCGCCAGCACCTGCTCGTGGTGGACCGGTAGCGTCGCGGACCCCCGCTGGACCGGTCGTGCGGAACATCCCATGTGCTGGACACGTTGAACTGAGCACGATGAGACGAGCGAAGAGGTACGAGGAGTTCGAGGACGAGGCCGGGCGCCTCGTCCGGTTCCGCCGCGACGACACCGGTGCCGTGGTGGCCGTCGGGGCCCAGGTCGCGGACGACGCGCAGGTCGGCCCGGACACCTGGATCGACCCCGGCGCACGCGTGCTCACCGGCGCGCGGCTCGGGTCGCGCTGCTGGGTGGAGCGTGGTGCCGTGATCGGCCCCCGCG
>CAUQTR010000414.1:0-2883 GCA_963521045.1 uncultured Actinotalea sp. | reverse complement strand
GTCGTCGGCGTCGCGGTGGCTGACGGGGGCGTGGCTGACCTCGGGGTGACCGACGGCGGCCGGGGCCTCCTCGTCGGCACCGCGCGAGCGGCGCTTCGGCAGTCCCAGGCCGGTGGTGCCGTCCGTGAGGGCGTGGAGGTCCACCTCCTCGGCCGGGTTCTCCGCGGAGCCGTAGGCGCCCGGGGCCACGTCCTGGACGTGCTCCGGCGCCGGAGCGTAGGCCGTGTCGTGCACGACCTCGGCGGCCTCCTCCGGGAGGACGAAGGCCTGGGGCTGGACGGCGACGTGACGCGTCGGCGCGGTCAGCGGGATGGAGCCCGGGTCGACGAAGAGGACGCGCGGCATGCGGATCGTCGCGAGGGTGCCCTTGCCGTCCGGACCGAGCGTCAGCTCGGCGGACGCGCCGAGGCGCGAGGCGATGCGGCCGACCACGAACATGCCCAGGCGCTGCGAGCCGAGCACGTCACCGGCCGACGTCGTGCGGATCTTCTCGTTCGCGTCCCTGAGCTCCTCGGGCGTCATGCCGAGGCCCTGGTCGAGGATCGTGATGAGGACGTGGTGCTCGTCGATGCCGGTGGACACCTGGACGGGTGTGCCCGGCTCGGAGAACACGGTCGCGTTCTCGAGCACCTCGGCCATCATGTGCGCGGCGGGAAGTGCGGTGTGCCCGAGCATCATCGGGTCGACCGGAAGGTCGAGCTGGACGCGCTCGTAGTGCTCGATCTCGGACGAGGCCGTGCGGATCACGTCGGAGAGCGGCAGGGCGTCGCGCAGCCGGCGGCCCGTGTCGATGCCCGCGAGAACGAGGAGGGACTCCGCGTTGCGGCGCATCCGGGTGGCGAGGTGGTCGAGGCGGAAGAGGTCGGCCAGCGTCTTGGGGTCCTCCTCCGAGCGCTCGAGCGCGTCGATGAAGGACAGCTGCCGGTTGAGCAGCACCTGGTCGCGACGGGCGACGTTGACGAACATCTCCGCGATCGAGCCACGAAGGGCGGCCTGCTCACGGGCGACCTCGATGGTCGTCGCGTTCACCTCGTTGAAGGCGGTCGCGAGCTGACCGATCTCGTCGCGGCTGTTCACCGGGATCTGGGTCAGCGTGATGTCGGGTCCCTGGCCCGGGACGGCCACCTGCTCGACGAGGCGCGGGAGCTCGTCGCGGACGTTGCCGGCCGCCTCGGTGAGGCGGCGCAGCGGGACGACGATCTGACGGGCGATGGTCAGGGCGATGACGACGGACGCGACGAGAGCACCGACGGCGATGAGGGTCGTGATGATGGCCGCGCGGGCGGCGGCGGCAGCAGCCCTGTCCGCCAGCCGGGTCGCTTCGCGGCGGAGCTCGTCCTGCACCGGCCCGAAGGCCTCGATCTCGAGCTCGGCCGAAGCCCGCCAGGCGTCCGGGGTGATGTAGCCGAAGTTCTGCCACTCACCGGTCGCGATGAGGGTGCGGTAGGCGTCGTACGCCTGGCCGTCGGCGAAGGACGCACCGAGCGGCGGGAGGTTGGACCCGAGCTCGAGCGCGCGGATGGTCGACGCCGTCTGCCGGTGGGACACCTTGGACTGTGCGAAGAGGTTTCCGACGTTGACGAGCTCGACGTCGCCGGCCTCGCGGGCCTCGCCCGCGAGCAGCTCGCCACCACGGACCTGCTCCTCGCGGTAGTCCTCGATCAGCGACGTGAGCTCGGCGTTCGCGGCGAGGACGGACGCGAGGCGGCGGTCGTCGAGCGCACTGGCGACGGACTCCGCGAACCGCACCGACTCCTCGAGGGCGCTGGTGTAGTTGGTGAGGACCGAGTTGACGGGCGCGTTGGTGTCGACTCGGCCCCGGACGCCCTGGAGGCTCTCGAAGACGTTGCGCGCGTCGCGGACCGCGGACAGCACCGCGGGGTCGAGGGCGTCGAAGTCGACCGTGGCGACCTCGGTCTCGAAGGCGGCGACGGCCTCGTCGGTCGCCTCTCGGGTCGACTGCACCTCGACGAGGTCCTTGGCGATGACGTCGGGGTTCACGTACGGGGCTGCCGCTGATCGCTCCGCCTGGAGCGCGTCGACGACGTCGCGGGACTCCTGCAGGACGCGCAGCAGCGACGTGACGGACCGCGCCGTCTGGGCGCCTTCGATGGCCTGCAACGACACCTGGCCCGCAAGGGCGAGGATGACGAGCACAGGCACGGAGAGGGCCGCGAGGACCTTCCCGCGGATGCCCAACCTGCGAAGCATGGTGTCTCCTTCACAGTGCGACGGTGCGCACCGTCGCACGAGGTGCTGGATGACGACGAGAACCGGGGGTGGAACTGCGCCGTCCACGAGTCATCGGCTCGGGATCGGGGGAGCATTAGGCCTGCAGTGCAACAAGCGTGGCCCAGGCCACACGGTATCGGCGGATTTCACCCGCCTGGGAGGGTTCACGCATGCGGATCATCGCCGTCCTCGGCGGGGACGACGCCGGGAGCCTGGCTCTGGCGGATCGGCCGGTCCCCCCACGGGGCCCGGGCGAGGTGCTCGTCGACGTCGCCGCAGCCGGGGTGAACAGGGCCGACGTGCTCCAACGGGCCGGTCACTACCCCCCGCCGAAGGGGGTCCCGGACTGGCTGGGCCTCGAGGTCTCCGGGACGGTCGCCGCGGCCGACGACGGCTCGCGGTTCGCGGTGGGCGACCACGTCGTGGCGCTGCTCGGCGGCGGCGGCTACGCCGAACGCGTCGTGGTTCCCGAGGGGCAGGTCCTGCCCGTGCCACCCGGGGTGGACCTCGTCGAGGCCGCCGCGCTGCCCGAGGCCGCGTGCACCGTGTGGTCGACGCTCGACGCCGCGCACCTGGTCAGCGGCGAGTGGCTGCTCGTGCACGGCGGGTCGGGCGGCATCGGCACGCTCGCCGTCCAGGTCGGTGCGGCTC
>CAUQTR010000413.1:0-2888 GCA_963521045.1 uncultured Actinotalea sp. | reverse complement strand
GTCCTCGTGGGTCGCGGTGGTACCGCGCGGGCCGGACCGACGGGCACCGGCCGGCATCTCGAGCACCTGCGCGTCCGTCGCCAGGTCGGGGCGCGAGGCGGGGGGATGGGCCGCGGGGACGGGACCGCGGGCCTCGCGGCCACCCGTCGAGCCCGGGCCGGCCGATGGCGGGCCGGTCACGCCCGGGTGCTCGAAGTCGAACGCGTGCTGCGGCCCGAAGCCCTCGAACTCGTCGCCGTCCGCGTCGCCGTCCTCCGCGTCGACGGGCTGGCGCACGCCACGCCGGCCGCTGAGGTCGTCGAGCAGCGCGTGCGTGGCGTCACCCGGCCCCTCGTCCTGGGGCTCGGGCGCCTGCGGGGGGAGGTCGACCGATGCGAGGAGGGGCCGCAGCGCGGCGTCGACCTCGACGTCGTACACGGCGCCGGGCACGGCCGCGAGGTGGCGGCGGGGGATCGGGCCCTCGGCCAGCTCCGTCTCGGAGAGCCACCGGGCCTCGTCGTCGAGGGCGCGCAGCGTGCGGGTCGCGGGCTCGAAGGCCCAGCGTGCCGAACGGGTCGCGCCCGCCGCGTCGAACGCGACGTCCACGGTCCAGGGACCGCCGCCCGCCCGGTACGCGTCCCAGTGCAGCGATGCGCCGTCGACGCCACGCGTCGCGAGCCTGTCCGTCACGAGGTCGCCGAGCACGGGTCCACCGGGGTCGTGGCCGATGCGGGTGCCGCGGGCCTGTGCCGCGACGTGCTCCCGCTCCGCGAGCACCGGGCCCTCGTAGCGACGCACCATCGCCACGGGCATGCCGGACTGCTCCGCGACCTCGTCGGCCGTCGCTCCAGCCCGGATCCTGGCCTGGATCTCACGCGGGGGAACGACGCCCTGCTGCTCGGCCCGCACCTGCTCCAGCTGGGGCCGGTCCCTGCGCACGGCGGCGCGCAGCGCGTCGTCGATGGGCAGGGAGAAGCGCTGGCCGTCGGGCCCCTCCAGGACGACGTGCTCGCCGTCGTCGTGCAGTCCCACCAGTCGCAGCTCGCTCATGGCACCTCCCGCACCGAGGGTGCCACCTGCCGGACGCCGGTGCCGGGAGGCGGGCCGGTGTGCCGCGGTGCTGCGCCCGCGCACGCCGGCCCGCCGTCGGGTCCCGGGGTCTGCGGCCGGGACCCTGGGGCAGGATGACCACGTGACGTCATCCTCCGACCCGATGCCCGACACCACGGTGCCCGACAACGCAGGGCCCGACAACGCAGGGCCCGACACGACAGTGCCCGACAACGCAGGGCCCGACACCACAGTGCCCGACACCACGGCACTCGACCCCGCCGAGCTGCGCGTGCTCGGCGCGCTGGCGGAGCGGCTCGCCCGCGAGGCGGGCGCACTCGTCCGCGAGGGACGGCCTCGGCGCGTCGACGTCGCGTCGACCAAGACGAGCCCGATCGACGTCGTCACCGCGATGGACCTCGCGTCCGAGGCGCTGCTGCGCGACGTGCTCGCCCGCGAGCGGCCGGACGACGGCATCCTCGGCGAGGAGGAGGGGCACATGACCGGCACGACGCGGGTCACGTGGGTCCTCGACCCGATCGACGGCACCGTCAACTACCTCTACGGCATCCCGGCCTACGCGGTCAGCGTCGCGGCGGTCACCGGGCCGCCGGTGCCGGGGCGGTGGACGGTGCAGGCGGCGTGCGTCCACGCGGTCGCCGACGGCCGGACGTGGACGGCCCTGCGAGGGCACGGCGCGCACCTCGACGGCGAGCCGCTGAGCGTCAACCCGCCGGCACCGCTGGCCGAGAGCCTCGTGGGCACCGGCTTCGGCTACGTCGCCGAGCGCCGCCGCGCGCAGGCCCGCGTCCTGGCCGAGCTGCTGCCCCTGGTGCGGGACATCCGGCGCATCGGGTCGGCAGCGATGGACCTGTGCCTGGTCGCGGGCGGTGAGCTGGACGCGTACTTCGAGCGCGGTCTGGCGCCGTGGGACCTCGCGGCTGCCTCCCTCGTGGCGCAGGAGGCCGGGGCCGTCGTGACGGGTCTGCGCGGTGCACCCGCGACCGACGCCATGACGGTGGCGGGCCCGGCTCCGACCGTCGCGGCGCTCGTCGCGCTGCTCGAGCGGCTCGACGCCGATTCCGACCGCGTCTGACGAACGTGCCGGACGCGCACCCGGCCGCCCGGTGCGGCGCCGGGTGGGGTCCCGCGCGGTCTCCCCGGTCCGGCCGGTCGCGCCGGGGCCCGGGATAGGGCACAATCCCCTCGCCGAGCGGCACCGGGAACAACCGGCGTGCGTCGTGCATTGAGTACGTACCGACGCCAGCGCGACCGCGCGGCGCGAGAACGACACGGAGTGTGGATCGCCTGATGGCAACCGATTACGACGCCCCTCGCAAGACCGAGGAAGACCTCTCCGAGGACTCGCTCCAGGAGCTCCAGGCCCGCCGCTCCGACAAGAACTCCGGCGTCGTCGACGAGGACGAGACGGAGGCGGCCGAAGGCTTCGAGCTGCCCGGTGCCGACCTCTCGGGCGAGGAGCTCTCCGTCCGGGTGCTGCCGCGCCAGGCCGACGAGTTCACCTGCTCGAGCTGCTTCCTGGTGCACCACCGCAGCCAGCTGGCGAGCGAGAAGAACGGTCAGCTGATCTGCTCGGAGTGCGCCGCCTGACCTGAACCGCCCGACCCACCCGCACGCGCCGCCTCGATCGCGGCGAGCAGGGCCGCCGGACGCCGCGTGGACACGAGCCACGCGGGCGTCGGGTCCTGCGGGTCGGTCACCACCACCTCCACGGCCCCGGGGATCCAGGAGCGCAGGCACACGTACGTGCGGGCGTCGGACCCGGGGCCGAGGTGTGCCCGGACCGCCGCCCGGTCGAGGACCTGGGCGGGCCCGAGGAGCGCGACGGGGATGTGGGC
>CAUQTR010000412.1:0-2902 GCA_963521045.1 uncultured Actinotalea sp. | reverse complement strand
TCACGCGGCGGGCCGCACCCGGCCGGAGAACGCGGCGGCGGCGAGCGCCGGTGCGGCGGCGACGCCGAAGCAGGCGAGGTACGCCCGGCTGACGTCGCTGCCGACCAGAGCCGCGAAGAGTGGGGTCGCCGCCGGGGCAGAGGTCACCGGCCGAAGTGTCGCAGCCCGGCGTCCAGGACCCGACGGCGGATGTCGCGGTCGTGGGAGACCGGGGGAGTGGTCGCCGGGCGATCGCGGTGGAAGTACGTCCCGGTCGTGCTCGCCTGGGCGGGGTCGGTGGCGAGGCGCAACGCCGCGGCGGCCCCGTCCGCCGGGCTGAGCAGGCTGCGGCGGATGAGCCCGCGGAGGGGTGCGAGCAGCGGGGGCACGAGGTCGTCCACGATGCCCGTCGCCGCGATCCCCGGGTGGACGGCGTTGACCGTGACGTCACGGGCCGCGAGCCGATCGGCGAGCTCGTACCCCGCGATCACGTTGAGCAGCTTCGCGCGGGCGTACGCCTCGAACGGCACGAAGCCGTCGGCCGGGTTGAGCGCGGCGACGTCGTCGATCCCCGGCCCGTCGAGCGTGGCGGGCCGCGCGCGACCGCCGAGCTTGACCTGACGGGTGTCGTTGAGGGTGTCGGACGCGATGTTCACCACGCGCGCCCGCCCGCGGGCCAGTTGCTCCGTCAGCAGGGTGGTGAGGCCGAGGGCGGCCAGGTGGTTGAGGGCGACGTGCAGCTCGACCCCGTCGACCGACAGCGCATGCCGCCCGAAGTGTGCCCCGGCGTTGTTGACGAGGAGGTGCAGGGCCGGGTGCTGGTCGCCGATCCGGCGCGCGGCGCCCACGACGTCGGCCCGTCGGGTCAGGTCTCCCTCGACGACGTCGAAGCGCCCCGGCCCGGCCACCTGCCGGACCTCGTCCGCGACGGCCGCAGCGCGCGTCGCGTCGCGGGCGATCGTCACCACGTGGGCGCCGCGTCGGGCGAGCTCGACGGCGATGACGCGCCCCATGCCGCCCGTGGCGCCGGTGACCAGGGCCACCGCGCCCGTGAGGTCGACGGGGTTCACCGGACGATCCGGGGGAAGCCGCGCACGTACCGGGGATGCTCGACCTCCTGGACCAGGAAGTCCGCGAGGTCAGCGCGGCTGATCGCCGACCAGAGCCGCACCGGGAGGTCCTCGCCGGTGCGGTAGCCGCCCCGGCCGGGCCCGTTCTTCAGGGCGGGTGGGCGGACGAGCGTCCAGTCGAGGTCGGACGCCGTGACCAGCGCCTCCATCGACTCCTTGTCGCGCATGCGGTCCCCGACCGAGGACCACACGGCGCGCGAGTACAGCGACCGGTCGTGGCTGTCGGCGACACCGTGGGCGCTGACGGCGACCAGGCGCCGGACGCCGGCCGTCCTCATCGCGGGTACGAGGGACCGGACGGCGTCGGTGCACACGGTCGTCGGTCCGGACGGCGCGCCGCCCAGGGCGCTGACCACGGCGTCCGCACCGCGGAGCGCCGCTGCCAGCGTCGTCCGGTCCGCCAGGTCCGACCAGAGTGCCTCGGCCAGGCCGGGCCGCGCGGGGAACGCGCCCGGCCGGCGCACGACGGCGACGACCTCGTGCCCGCGGCGGAGCGCCGCGTCGACGACGAGGCGTCCGGTCGCGCCGGTGGCGCCCAGGACGGCGAGCCGGCGAACTTGCGATACGTTCTGTCTCATAGGCGCAGCATGCGCGCGAGAGCACGTCTGAGTCAACATGTCTCATAGAAGAGGACCGTGTCATGTCGACGTCCGACGACCCCCGGGCGGTCCGCAGCAGGGAGGCGATCCTCGCCGCCGGCCGCGCACTCCTCGTCGAGCACGGCCCCGAGGCGGTGACGCACGCGCAGGTCGCCGATCGCGCCGGCGTCGGCCGCGCGACGGTCTACCGGCACTGGCCGAGGGCGCACGACCTGCTCTCCGAGGTCATGGCCCAGGTGCCGTTCCCGTTCTTCACCGACCGGACCTCGCCGACGCGGGCGTGGCTCCGGGCGAGCATGGTCGCGATCGCCGAGGAGCTGCACCTGGTGGAGGTGCGCGCCGTGGCGACCACGCTGATCCACGCGTCCCAGTGGGACGAGGCGCTCGACGCCCGACGCCGGGCGTTCGCCGAGACGGTCGCGGAGCGGGTCGGCTCGGCCCTGCTGGACGCCGAGGCGGAAGGGGAGGTCTGGCTGCGCGTCCCGGCGTCGTCGGCGGCCGCCGTCCTGCTGGGTCCGCTGTTCTACCGCGCGACCATCGAGCGCGGCTCGCTCGACGACGGGGTGGTCGACGCGTCGCTGGACGCTATCGGCACCTGGAGCCGCCCTGTGTCGTCTCCCTGAGAGCAGGCTCGTCGCTACTCCCTGAAACCCGACTCGTGCACGCAGTCCACCTCGGTCCGGGTGCGGACCAGGCTCGCCACGGCGACAACCTGCTCACGGCTCGCGTCGGCAGCGACCTCCCCGCCGTTGGCCTGCACGCAGGCGATGACGCCCTCGCGGTAGGGCTCGAACCGGTCGTCCGCCGCGGCCGCGACGGCCGGCGCCGTCCGGTAGGCGCCCTCGACGTAGAAGCTGTGCGTCGCGAGGCAGCCGTCGGCGACCGCCTGCGTCTCGTCGCTCGTGCGACCGGGCGAGGTGGCCCCGTACCCGTAGGAGATGACCGGGAAGGGGAAGCCCTCGGTCTGCGGGAACCACGGACCGTTCACCTCGATCCCGGCCCCGCGGATGCAGGCGACGGCCCGGTCGACCGAGGCCTCGTACTCGTCGAACGTCAGCGTGCCGTCCGCCAGGGCGGCGACCTGTTCCTCGCTCGCGCCACCGGTGCGCGCCTCCTCCACCCAGGACGGGTCGATCGGCCCCGGCCCGTCGCCTCCGTCGGTGCCCCGCGTCGGCTGCGGATCGCGCGTCGCCG
>CAUQTR010000411.1:0-2909 GCA_963521045.1 uncultured Actinotalea sp. | reverse complement strand
CCTCACGCTCGGCGCGGCGGGCTCGGTCGAGCGCACCATCACGGGCCTCGACCCGGGCCGCGAGTACCGCCTCTCGCTGCGGTACGCCCGGGACAGCCGGTCGGCCGGCACGGGCGACGCGACCGCGCGGCTCGCCGTCGGCTCGCTGGACACCACGCTCACGGCGACAGCCGCGGGCAACCCCTCCCAGAGCGGCCGCGCCGTCACCTTCGGCACGTACGTCGGGACGTTCACGGCGGAGGGCCGATCCGAGACCCTGTCGCTGAGCGCGCCCGGCACCGGAGCCGGCCTCGTGCTCGACGACCTCGTCATCATCAGCGAGGACCCGAGCAGCGCCGACGTCCCGATCCGCTACACGTTCGACGAGGGCACGGGCACGACGGCGGCCAACACGGGCACCGACGGCGGCACCGGGCCGGCGACGCTCACCGGCGCCACCGGCTGGACCCCGGCCGACGGCGGCGTGCTCGGCACGGGCGTCGACCTGCCCGGCGGCGCGAGCGAGAACGTCGTCGACCTCCCGGACAACCTGCTGGTGGGCGCGGAGGACTTCACCGTCTCGCTCTGGGCCAACCCGGACCAGCTCAACAACTGGACCGCGCTCTTCCAGATCGGCAACGGGCTCGAGGGCGCGGGCAGCTACTTCCAGATCCAGTCGCAGACCCAGACCGCCGGACCCACGGGCCTCGCCGCGACGTTCAAGGACGACGGCGCCGGCTCACCGGAGGAGCGGGTCCTCGACGGCGCCGCGGACCCCGACCTCATCCCGGGCCGGTGGAACCACGTCGCGTTCACGCGGGAGGGGCCCGTCGGGGTGCTCTACCTCAACGGCGTCGAGGTGGCCCGCCGCGGCGACCTGACCATCTCGCTCGCGGACCTCGGACCGACGACGAACAACTGGCTGGGCCGCAACGGCTACCCGGACGCCCCCTTCGCGGGGTCGATGGACGACCTTCGTGCCTACCGCAGCGCGCTCTCGGCCGAGGCCGTCGCGGCCCTGTACGACGAGGGCTCGGCCGTGCGGACGGGAGTCGAGGTCGCGGTCAGCCCGGCGTCGCCCGCGCCGTTCGGCGAGGACGTCACCGTCTCCGCCGTCGTCACGCCCGCCTCGGGCACCGCGACGCCGGCGGGCACTGCGCAGCTCGTGGTCGACGGCGTCGCCGTCGGCGGACCTGTCGCGCTCGACCCGCAGGGCGAGGTCACCTTCCCCGTGCTCGTGGACCCGCGGCCCGGCACGCACCAGATCGAGGTGCGCTACGTCGCCGCGGCCGGCTTCCGCGACTCGACCGGTTCGACGTCGTACGACGTCGAGCGCCCGCCGCCCCCGCCGGGGGTGCCGGTGCACTACCGGTTCGACGAGACGTCCGGCACGACGTCGGCCAACTCGGGCACGGACGCGACCGTCGGCGCAGCGACGCTGGTCGGGGGCGCGGCCTTCGCGCCGGGCGGGCACCTCGGCGGGGCGGTCGACCTGCCGGGCGGCGGGGGCGACTACGTCGACCTGCCGGACGACCTGGCGATGTCCCTGACGGACGAGTTCACCGTCTCCCTGTGGGCGCGCCCGGACCAGCTCCGCAACTGGACGCCGATCTTCCAGATCGGCAACGGCACGGACACGTTCTTCCTCATCCAGTCCCAGACGCAGGCGCTGCCGGGCGGGTCCGGCCTCGCCGCGACCTTCAAGGCGCCGGGCAACCCGGCCCAGGAGCGACTGGTGCTGGGCGGGGACGCCGACCCCACGCCGGACGAGCTCACCGTCGGCCAGTACTCGCACGTGGTGTTCACCATGAGCGGCGGGACGGGCCGGTTCTACCTCGACGGCGTGCTCGTCGGCGAGCGGACCGACTTCACGCTCGGGATCGACGACGTCGGCGTCGGCGGAGCCACGGTCGACAACTACGTGGGCAACAACGACTACCCCGACCCGACGTTCGACGGTCTCATCGACGACGTCCGGGTCTACGGGTACGAGCTCTCGGCCGAGCAGGTGGGCGAGCTGTTCGAGGGCGAGCCCGACCCGGTGAACACCGCGCCGGTCGCGGCCGTCGACGAGTACGGCACCGAGGAGGGGACTCCCCTCGCCGTCGCCGCGCCCGGCGTGCTGGCCAACGACACCGACGCGGACGCCGACCCGCTCACGGCCGCCGTCGTGGCCCAGCCGATCAACGGCACCGTCACCCTGGCGCCCGACGGCTCGTTCACCTACACGCCCGACCCGGCGTTCAGCGGCACCGACCTGTTCACGTACACGGCGAGCGACGGCACGGCCGCGTCCGAGCCCGTGCGCGTGACGGTCCGGGTCCGCCGGATCCCGCCGCCGGCGACCACCATGCTCACGGCCGACGTCGACGGCGTCGTGCACGGACAGGTGGCCACCGTCGCGGTGGGGATCGAGCCGGGGACTGCCACCGGTGACGTCACCGTGCGCAAGGGCTCGACGGTCCTCGCGACCGCGACCCTGGCCGACGGTGCCGCCTCGGTCGCGCTGCCCGCGGGTTCGCTGGCACCCGGGAGCCACCTGCTCACGGTCAGCTACCCCGGCGACGCCCGGCACACGGCGTCGACGACGTACGCGCTGCTGTCCGTGGACAAGGTGACACCGACGATGACCGTCGGCACCGTGCGGAAGGGCCCGCGCGGCGACGTGACGGTCGCCGTCACGCTCACGGCGCCCGGCGGGGTCCCCGTCGACGGGGTGGTCGAGGCGAGGATCCGGCGCGGGTCCACCGTGCGCGGCACGCTCTCGAACGGGTCGGTGGTCCTGACGCTCCCGCGGGGGACCCGCTCGGGGACGATGGACGTCGTCTACCTCGGCAGCCCGCTGGCGGCGTCGGTCCAGCAGACCGTGACGTTCCGGGTGCGGTAGCCCGACGCACGGGGTGCAGCGGGCCCGCCGCAGGGAGGTGCGG
>CAUQTR010000410.1:0-2911 GCA_963521045.1 uncultured Actinotalea sp. | reverse complement strand
AGCCTGCCCGGCATCGCGCTGCCCGGCTGACCGTCCGCCACCCGGGTGACCTGAGTCCGCCGCGGCCCACCGCCGGGTACCCGCGGCTAGCGTCGGGGCAGCGCCAGAGAGGAGCACCGTGCCCGCGGCCCCGCACGACCCGGCCGGTCTCGCCGCGCCCGTGCGGCACCGACCGTGGTCCACGCTGCTGCTCAGCGTCCACCTCGTCGGGCTCGCGGCAGGCACGGTCGTCCTCGGGTACGGCGCCTGGGCCGTGGTCAGGGTCTCGACGACCGCCCCCGCGGATCGCGGCCCCTGGGACGGGCTGGGCGCCCTCCTCCTGCTGCTCGTGGGCGCCTGCGTGCTGGTGCTGGCCGTCCCGCTCCTGGTCATGACGGTCCAGGGCCGCGGGTACGCCGACGTCGGCCACCGGGCCCCGCTCTTCTCCCTCGCCGCACACGCGACCTGCCTCGGCACCCTGGCGGCGGTCGTGGCGCTCCAGCAGCTGGAGCGGGGCGGGCTCGCCGCCCTCCCGGTCGTCGGCGCCTACACCCTCTGCGCCCTGCGGGTGCTCGTCGTCACCCGTGTGCCGCGACGTCGCGAGGGCTCGTCTAGCCTGGCGGGATGGCACTGATCGGAGCGCACGTGCGGGACGGGGACCCGGCCGCGGCCGGTGCCGAGGTGGGCGCGGAGGCGGTGCAGTTCTTCCTCGCGAACCCGCAGGGGTGGAAGAAGCCGCAGCTGCGGGACGACGCCGACGCGATCCTCGCCTCCGGCCTGGGCGTCTACGCGCACGCGCCCTACCTGGTCAACGTCGCGTCGACCAACAACAAGATCCGCATCCCGAGCCGCAAGATGATCGCCGAGCACGCGGCGGCCGCCGCCACCCTGGGCGGCAAGGGCCTCATCGTGCACGGCGGTCACGTGGGCGACGGGGACGACGTCGCGGTCGGCGTCGACAACTGGCGCAAGACGTTCGAGCGGGCCACGTTCCCGGTCCTCGTGCTGGTCGAGAACACGGCGGGCGGGGAGAACGCGTGCGCCCGCACGCTCGACCGGATCGCGATGCTCTGGGACGCCATCGGCGGGTACGACGTCGGCTTCTGCCTGGACACCTGCCACGCGTGGGCCGCGGGCGAGGACCTCGAGACGATCGTCGAGCGGGTCACGGCGATCACGGGGCGGATCGACCTCGTGCACGCCAACAGCTCGCGGGACGAGTTCGGCTCGAGCCGCGACCGGCACGCGAACTTCGCGACCGGCACCATCCCGCCCGAGCTCATCGCGCACGTGGTCCGCGAGGCGGGCTGCGACGCCCTCGTCGAGACGCCGGCCGAGCGGCAGGCCGAGGACATCGCCTTCCTCCGGGCGGCGCTCGCGGGCTGACCGCTCACCACTCACCGCTCGTCGCTCACCGCGACCGGCGCCGGGGACGACGAAGGCCGCCCCCGTCGGGAGCGGCCTCCGGCAGGCGGACGGTCAGCCCTGGGCGGCGAGCAGGAAGCCCGGCCCCTCCTCGGACTGGACGGCGTCGAGCTGCTGGTCGGCGAGCACGGCCGACGTCTGCGGCTCGACGTACACCTTCGCCTGGTCCGCCTCGATGACCTGGTCGCCGGCGGGTGCCTCCGCGACGAGCGACAGCTGGAACGAGCCGTCCTGCGCGGGCGACGGAGCGATGCGCAGGCCGCCCTGCTCGGGCAGTCCGGCGCGCTCCGCGATGTCCTGGACGGCGGCGCGGGCGTTGTCGGTCAGGGTGAGCACAGAGCTCTCCTTCGGTTCGTCGTCGATGCCTGGGGCATCTCGGGCGTCACCCACCGTCACAAGGGACGGGTGCCGTTGGCAAACGGGGGTCCCACCCAGCGGACACGGCGGCCCCGCCGGCCGGACGCGCGTGGCCGCCGCGTCAGGAGCCGTCGTGCACCGTGACGACGTACCCGTCGGGGTCGGCGAAGGAGAACGTGCGCCCGAAGGGTCCGTCCGTCGGCGGGGCGGTGATCGGCACGTCGGCGGCCGCGAGGTCGTCGTGCAGCGCCTGGGCGTCCGTGGCGTGGAGCCAGAGGGCGACCCCCAGCCCGGGGCGCGGCAGCGCGGCGTCGAGGTCGACCCCGGGGAGCGGCCGGCGCACGGCGAAGGGGATCGGCTGCGTCGCGAAGACAACGGCGTCCGGTGGGCTCGTGGGCGCTCGCGGCAGGCCGAGCCGGGTCGCGTAGAACGCGCTGGAACGGTCGAGGTCGCGCACCTGGAGGGCGATGAAGTCCGGTCCGGTCACGGTCATGGGGGTCTCCGATCGTGGGTGTCAAGGTCCTGACATACGAGTATGTGTCAGGATGTTGACATGGCGCAACCCCCGCTCGGTCCGGTGGAGGAGTCGATCGGCTACGCGCTCAAGCAGACGTCGTCGGCGCTGCGCTCGGCGATGGACGCGGTCCTGCGGCCGCTCGACCTCTCCGTCTCGCAGTACGCGTGCCTCGAGCTCCTCCACCAGCACCCCGCCCTGTCCAACGCGGACCTGGCGCGCGGCACCTTCGTCAGCCGCCAGTCCATGAACGGCGTGCTCCAGGGGCTGGAGGAGCGTGGGCTCGTGGTGCGTCCCGCGCGGGCGGAGCGCGGCCGCGCCCTGCCCGCGCGCCTCACCCCCGCCGGTCGGCAGAGCCTCGAGGCGGCGAGCGGGGCGGTGCGTCGGGTCGAGGAGCGGATGCTCGCGCCGCTCGCCGCTGCGCAGCAGCAGGTGCTCCTCGAGGCGCTCGACGCGTGCCGACGAGGTCTGGAGGAGGGCGCCTGACCTCCGGTCAGGTGGTCGCCGGGCGGGCCGTCAGCGGGAACCGCGTCCCGGTCAGCTCCTCGCTGGCGTCCCAGAGCCGCCGCGCGGTCTCGACGTCGTCGGCCGCGGCCCAGCGCTGCACGAGCGCCGCGGGGCCGCGCACGCCGAACC
>CAUQTR010000409.1:0-2912 GCA_963521045.1 uncultured Actinotalea sp. | reverse complement strand
GCCCGGGCCGCCCCCGCCGCCCCCGCGGCCACCGCCACGGTTGCCGTTGTCCCCATCGTCCCCGTCGCCGGGTCCACCACCGCCGCCACCGTTGTTCGTCTGCTGGACGGCGGCCGGATCCGGCCCGGCCGAGAGCTGGATCGTCACGAGCGAGCCGCGGCTGACGGACGTCCCCGCCCCGGGCGAGGTGGCGGCAACGGTCCCCGCCGCGGCGGACGAGAACACGGGGGTCGGGTCGGTGCGCACCTGGAACCCGGCGCCGGCGATCGCCGCCTGCGCGTCGGCCTCGGACCGCCCGGTGACGTCCGGGACGCGCACCCGCGGACCCTCGACCTGCGTCGAGCTGGGCGCGGCGAACGCCACCGCCGGCTGACCCTCGAGCGCGCGGGTCATGAACCGGACCCACGTGGGCGCCGCGATCGTCGAGCCGTACGCCCGCCGGACCCACCGACCGTTGATCTCCATGTCCTTGACCGGTCGCATCGCGTCGGGGAAGCCGACCCAGACTGCGGACGCCAGCTGCGGGGTGTAGCCGACGAACCAGGTGTACTCGTTCTCCGAGGTCGTGCCCGTCTTGCCGGCGGACGGCCGTCCGGGCGGCGGGTTGACGTCGTCGGCCGTGCCGTTCCACACACCGCTCAGCGCGAAGTTGATCGCGGCGGCGATCTCGGGGGAGATCGCCTGGCGGCAGTTGGCCTGCGGCACGGGCAGCTCGGCGCCGTTCGTGTCCTGGATGCTCGTGATCGCGATCGGGTCGCACACGACGCCGTTGGCCGCGAACGCCGCGAACGCCGTCGCCATGGTGAGCGGAGCGATCTCGGTGGACCCGAGGACGTTCGAGGGCCGCACGTCGACCGGGTTGCCGTCCGCCTTGTGCACGCCGAGCGACGCCACCGTGTCGAAGACGCCGCACAGGTCGAGCTCGCTCGCCATCCGCACGTAGCCGGAGTTCACCGACTCGCGGGTCGCCTGGAGCACGTTCATGACGCCACCAGGGCCCTCGGCGTTGTTGAACTCCCAGTCGGCCTGGCCGGTGAAGACCGCGCCGCACGCCGGCGAGTTGAAGTCGCGCATCGCGTAGCGCTGCTTCGTGGCGTCGATCGTCTCGTTGAGGCTGTGCCCCTCCTTGAGCCACTGCACCAGCGTGAACGGCTTGAACGTGGAACCGGGGTGGAAGCCGCCGGACGACCCGTAGATCTTGTCGGTGTTGTAGTTGACGGCCGTCTCGCCCGGCGCGACCACCTCGGCGCTGTTGTAGATGCGGTTCTGCGCCATCGCGACGACCTTGCCGGTGCCCGGCTCGACGACCGAGATCGCCGACGCGACGCCCGACGGGTCGAGCACCGGGATGCCGGCCTTGACCTCCTCGTCGGCGGCCTGCTGGAGCGCCGGCTGGAGCGTCGTGTGGATCGTCAGGCCGCCCCTGAAGAGCCGCTGCCCACGCAGCTCGGGGGTCTCGCCGAACGCCGGGTCGTTGCGGAGGATCTTGGTGACGTAGTCGCAGAAGTACCCCGCGTTGAACACGGCGTTGGCCTCGACGCAGCCGAGCTTCGCGTTGCTGATGGCCAGGGTCGCCTCGATCGGCGTCGCGACGCCCGCGTCGTACTCCTCCTGGGTGATGTACTCCTGGTCGAGCATGAGCGCGAGCACGGTGTTGCGGCGCACCTGGGACGCCGCGGGGTCGCGGACCGGGTCGAAGTCGCCCGGGGCCCGGGTGATGCCGGCGATCGTGGCGGCCTGCAGGTAGTTGAGGTTCGCAGCGCTCGTGGAGAAGAAGTACTGCGCGGCGGCCTCGACCCCGTAGACCGAGAGGCCGAACTGGGAGATGTTGAGGTAGGCCTCGAGGATCTGCTGCTTGGTCATGCGCTCCTCGAGCGCGAGCGCCGTCTTCGCCTCCTGCAGCTTGCGCGCGTAGCCCTCGATGCCGTCGGTCTCCCGGGCCGCCTCGATGGCTGCGGCGCGCGCCTCCGGGGTGTCCGCCGTCAGCGCCGCCTGGATGAGCGCGTTCTTCACGTACTGCTGCGTGAGGGTCGAGCCGCCCTGCTGCTCGTCGCTCGTGAGGTTGTTCATGAGCGCACGCGTCATGCCCTGCAGGTCGACGCCGCCGTGCTGGTAGAAGCGCTTGTCCTCGGTCGCGACGACCGCGTTCTGCATGTGGACGGAGATCTGGTCGAGCGGCACCACGATGCGGTTCTCGACGTAGAACGTCGCCAGGAGCGTGCCGTCCGCCGCGAGGATCACGGACTTCTCCGAGAGCGGCACCTGCTCGAGCTCGCTGGGCAGCTCGTCGAACAGCCGCACGCCTGTGTCCGTCACCGTGCTGGTCGCCTGCACGACGGGCATGACGAGGCCCGCGGACAGCAGACCGCCGACGCCGGCCATGAGCACGAAGGCGAGCAGGAGGGCGAGGGCCTGGAGCGCGTTGACCTGACGGCCACGCGGCCGGGCGGACACAGGGGACACCATGGTCCTCAGACTACGTGAGCGGTCCCGGCGAGCCGGCACGCCTGCGTGCGCCATCTGTGAAGGCTGGTCAGGACGGGTGAAGGAACCGTGTGGGCGAGTCCTTTGGGCCTATCTCGGCCTGCGTCGACGGGCCTAGCGTGACGGACGTGGCCGGGGACCAGCACTGGACCGCGTTCGGCGTGTGCGCACGGATGGCGCCGGATGTGCTCTTCGTCGAGGGCAAGGCGCAGCGCGAGGCGCGCGAGCTCTGCGCAGGCTGCCCCGTGCGCCTCGACTGCCTCGTCGACGCCCTGGACCACCGCGTCGACTTCGGCGTCTGGGGCGGGATGACCGAGCGCGAGCGCCGGGCTCTCCTGCGGCGCTACCCCGAGGTCACCAGCTGGCGCGACCAGCTCGCGGCGGAGCCGGGCCTCGTCCCGGACCCCGGGCCACGCGCGGCGTGGGCG
>CAUQTR010000408.1:0-2922 GCA_963521045.1 uncultured Actinotalea sp. | reverse complement strand
CGCCCGCCCCGGCGACCCGCCCGCGCAGGTCCCGGAGCTCACGGCGCACCGCCGCGCACAGGGCCGTGGCGGCATGGTGCATCAGCCCGCCGGCGAAGCCCCGCTCGCGCTCGAGCAAGGGCTCCTCCGCCCTGCGGACGTCGGCGGCGGCGAAGGCCTCGATCATGGTGGGTCCTCCCGGTGTGCCGGTGCGTAGACTCGGTCGCGATGTCGACACCGGCCCCCAGCATGGACCGCACGGCCCGCCTCGTCGCGGAGGCCCGCGAGCGCATCCTCGTCCTCGACGGGGCCTGGGGCACGATGCTCCAGCGCGCCGAGCTGGACGAGGCGGCGTTCCGCTTCGAGGGCGCCGAGGAGGGACGCAGCTACGCCGGCAACTTCGACCTGCTCCAGCTGACCCGGCCCGACGTCGTCTCGGGCGTGCACGACGCCTACCTCGCCGCAGGCGCCGACATCACGAGCACCAACACGTTCAACGCGAACGCGATCTCGCAGGCGGACTACGGGACCGAGCGGCTCGTGCCGGCGATGAACGAGGCCGCCGCCCGGCTCGCGCGCGCCGCGGCGGACGCGGCGGAGGCCCGGGACGGCCGACCGCGCTGGGTCGCGGGCGCCGTCGGCCCGACCAACCGCACCGCCTCGCTGTCCCCCGACGTCGAACGGCCCGGCTTCCGCAACGTCACGTTCGAGGGCCTCGCGGCGGCCTACGAGGAGCAGGTCGTCGCACTCCTCGCCGGCGGCGCCGACCTCCTGCTCGTCGAGACCGTCTTCGACACCCTCAACGCCAAGGCCGCCCTCTTCGCGATCGAGGAGGCGTTCGCCGCGACGGGCCGGCGCGTGCCCGTGATGCTCTCCGGGACGATCACCGACCAGAGCGGTCGGACCCTCTCGGGCCAGACGCCCGAGGCGTTCGTCATCAGCACCGAGCACGCGGACCTCTTCTCCGTCGGTCTCAACTGCGCCCTGGGCCCCGAGCCCCTGCACCCGTACCTGCGCGAGATCGGGGCCGCCACGACGGCGCTCGTCTCCACCCACCCGAACGCCGGGCTGCCCAACGCGTTCGGGGAGTACGAGGAGACACCCGAGCAGATGGCCGAGGTGCTCGGACGCTTCGCGCGCGAAGGGCTGCTCAACGTCGTCGGCGGGTGCTGCGGGACCACGCCCGAGCACATCCGTGCGTTCGCGGACGCCGTCGAGGGCGTGGCGCCTCGCGTGCCGCCGGCCCCGCCGTCCACCCTGCGGCTGTCCGGCCTCGAGCCCTTCGTGCTGACGCCCGAGACCAACTTCGTCAACGTCGGCGAGCGCACCAACATCACCGGCAGCCCCCGCTTCCAGAAGGCCGTCCTCGCCGGCGACGACGCCGCCATGGTGGCGATCGCCGCGCAGCAGGTCGCGGGCGGTGCCCAGATGGTCGACGTCAACGTCGACGACGGCATGCTCGACGGCCCGGAGACGATGGCGAGGTTCCTCAACCTGCTCGCCGTCGAGCCCGGCATCGCGCGCGTGCCAGTCATGGTCGACTCGTCGGACTGGGCGGTCCTCGAGGCGGGGCTGCGCCGCATCCAGGGCAAGGGCGTGGTCAACTCCCTGTCCCTCAAGGACGGTGAGGCGGCGTTCCTCGAGCGCGCGCGGCGCGTGCGGCGCTACGGCGCGGCCGTGGTGGTCATGGCGTTCGACGAGCAGGGGCAGGCGGACACGCTCGAGCGGCGCACGGAGATCTGTTCCAGGGCGTACCGCCTCCTCACCGAGGAGGCCGGCTACCCGCCGCACGACGTCGTCTTCGACCCCAACGTGCTCACGGTCGCCACCGGGATGAGCGAGCACGACGCGTACGCGCGGGACTTCATCGAGGCCGTGCGCTGGATCAAGCAGCACCTGCCCGGCGCGCTGACCAGCGGCGGCATCAGCAACGTCTCGTTCTCCTTCCGTGGCAACAACCACGTGCGCGAGGCGATGCACGCCGTCTTCCTCGCCCACGCGATCGCGGCCGGTCTGGACATGGGCATCGTCAACGCCGGCATGCTCACGGTCGAGACCGAGATCGACCCCGTGCTCCGGGAGGCCGTCGAGGACGTCGTCCTGGCCCGCCGGCCGGACGCCACCGAGCGCCTGCTCGCGCTGGCCGACTCCTACAAGGCCGTCCGCAAGGACGCGCCCGAGCTGCAGGCCTGGCGCGAGCTGCCCGTCGGCGAGCGCCTCTCGCACGCGCTCATCAACGGCCTCGTGGAGCACGTCGTCGACGACGCGGAGGAGGCGTACCGCGAGCTCGGTTCGCCGCTCGCCGTCATCGAGGGCCCCCTCATGGCCGGCATGGACGTCGTCGGCGACCTGTTCGGCGCGGGCAAGATGTTCCTCCCGCAGGTCGTGAAGTCGGCGCGGGTCATGAAGGCCGCGGTGGCTCACCTCACGCCGTACCTCGAGGCGGAGAAGGCGGCCCGCGAGGCGGCCGGCGAGATCGAGGCGCGCGGCAAGGGCACGGTCGTCATGGCGACCGTCAAGGGCGACGTCCACGACATCGGCAAGAACATCGTCGGCGTGGTGCTCGCGTGCAACGGCTACACGGTGCACGACCTGGGCGTCATGGTCCCGGCCGAGAAGATCCTCGCGGCGGCCGCCGAGCTCGGCGCGGACGTCATCGGCGCCTCGGGCCTCATCACGCCGAGCCTGCACGAGATGGTCGCGCTGGCCGCCGAGATGTCCCGGCGCGGCCTGGCGACCCCCCTCATGGTGGGCGGCGCGACCACCAGCCGTGCCCACACCGCCGTCAAGATCGACCCGGCCTACGCCCGCACGGTCGTGCACGTCGCCGACGCGTCGCGTGCGGTCGGCGTCGTCGCCGACCTGCTGGCGCGGCCCGACGAGATCGCCGCCCGCATCGCCCGCGAGTACGAGGACCTGCGGGGGCGGCACCGCGACAAGGAC
>CAUQTR010000407.1:0-2936 GCA_963521045.1 uncultured Actinotalea sp. | reverse complement strand
GGGCAGGTGCGTCCTGCGGTGCGACGCCCGGACCCCCACCGGCGGTGGCCGTGCGGCGGCGCAGGTCGGCGCGGCGACGCCAGTGCTGGACGGGACGCTCGACGAGCCACCAGCTGACGGTCGCCGCGAGGAGGGTGAGCACGATCCCGAGCACGGCCTCGCCGCCCCCGTCGGGGTTGCCCTGCCACCGGACGATCGCGCCGTTCCAGAGGTAGGCCGCGTACGAGACGAGGCCGAGCCCGCGGAGCGGCTCGAGGAGCGCCGACGGCAGCCGGGTCCAGTTGCTCACGTAGGCGACGAGCACCACGGTCGCGACGGCCACCGCCGGGACCAGCACGAGGTAGGTGGCCGGGGAGTGGACGAGGCCGGGGAGGAGCGAGGTGGCCGCCAGCGCTCCGAGGAGCACCACCTGGAGCACGCGTCGTGCCGTGCGGGTCGACGGCAGGCGCGCACCGAGGGTGTCACGGGCGAGGTACGCGGCGGCGCCGATGACCAGGGCCACCCACCACGACGACGGCAGCACGTAGATGCGCGCGACGTCGGGCACGGTCAGCACGACGCTGACGACGCAGAGGGTGACGATGCCGGCGGCGACCAGGCCCACGGCGCGACGCAGCCCGACGCGGCGGAAGCCGAGGAGCAGGACGACCGGCCAGACGACGTAGAACTGCTCCTCCGTCGCGAGCGTCCAGAAGTGGTAGAGCGTCTCGCTGCCGTGGTCGATCCCGGGGACGTTCATCGTGTAGGTGAGCGCGACGAGGAGGCTCTGCGGGACCTTGTCGCGCTCGCCGAGGTGGTCGAGCAGCCCCTCGACCACGACGAAGCCGGCGAGCATGAGGAGCATCGGCGGGATCAGCCGCAGCGCCCGGTTCCGGTAGAACGTGGCGAAGTCGATGCTGCGCCGGGCGTAGATGTCGCGCACCAGCAGCCCGGTGATGAGGTAGCCGCTCAGCGCGAAGAAGATCGTCACGCCGACGATCCCGGCGCCCGCGAAGGTCGTGCTGGCGTGGTTGAGGATCACCAGCCCGACGGCGACGCCCCGAAGCAGGTCGAGACCGGGCAGGCGGGACGAGGTGTGCATCGTCGTCGTCGCGGTCATGAGGTCCTCCGCTCCATGGGTGGTGCCGCGGGTCGCCGCGCGTGGCACGGCACGGTGCTGCTCACGACGGTCCGTACGCGGCGAGCGCGACGAGGCCGACGGGCCACGACGGCTCCGCCTGGACCGGCTCCCAGGCCGGTAGCAGGCCGCCGCTCTGGCCGGAGTAGTTGACGTCCGGGACGGTCACGCCGCGGACCTCGGTGGACGGGATGCGGATGCGCACGGCGGACGCGGTGACCGCGGGGAACTCCACGACGCTCGTGCGCTCGTGGAACAGGCCCGCCACGGATCCCACCTCGCGCCAGGTGTCGCCCTCGAGCACCTCGACGGTGTACCCGCGGACCCCGGACGTGCAGCACCGGATGCCGGCGCCGGCGACGACGACGCGGTCGATCGCCGTGGGCGACGCCAGGTCCACGCGGACCCAGGGCGAGACGTCCGGCCCGTCATCGGTGCTGCGACCCGCGAACCACGGCGCGTTCCGCGCGCCGCCCGGGGCGACCAGCACGTCGGGATCCGTGTCGCCGCTCGTCGAGCTCACCGTCACGGTGCCCCGCTCGAGCACGTTGGGACCGAAGGCCCGCGGTGCATCGACCGTGAGGCCGGTGCCCGCAGGCAGCGTGAGGAACAGCGGGGCGCCGCTCACGTCCAGCGCGACGGGGGCGCCCGGTCCCAGCTCGAGGCGGCTCTCGAGACCGTAGACGTCCGTCACCGTGGCGGTGACGTCGGCGTCGACGGTCAGGGCGACCTGCGTGGCGAGGTCCTCGGTCCACAACGCGACGACGTCCTCGGACTGCCCGGCACCCGCGGCGGCCCGCAGGACGTGCGTGAACGGCACCTCGGTGGCGACCACCTCCGGCCGCGCCCGGCCCTCGAGCAGCTCCGACGTCGTGCTCATGGCCAGCGCGGCCGGCTCGACGAACGACCCGAGCTGGAGCAGGGACCACGAGAACCCACCCTCGCCCCAGCCGCCCTCGCTGTAGAAGTAGAGCCACTCGTCGACGCCGAGGTGGCGCATCCACACGAGCGACCGGGCGACGTCGTGCGCCTGGGCCCAGTGGTTGGCGGGGCCGTCGGCCCACCACCCGGACTCGGTGTCCCACATCGCGACGCCCGGACCGCAGGTGGCGTCGACGGCCTCGCGCAGCGCGGTGATCTGCCCGATCGGGCCCGCGTCGCCCTCCTCGTCCCACGAGCGGTTGAACCCCGTGTACGGGTGGATGCCCACGACGTCCAGCGAGGCGCAGCCGCCCGCGGCCAGCACCTGCTCGTACCACGGGACGATGACGTTGAGCGCGTTGCCGCCGACCACCACGGCGTCCGGGTCCTGGGCGCGGACCGCCGCCGCGAAGGGTGCGAGCACCTGGGTCGCGTAGGCGGCACCGTCGCCGAAGCCGGTGTTGTTCGGCTCGTTCCACGGTGCCCAGACGTGCAGGTCCGGCGCGCCGGCCCGCAGCGCCTCGGCGATCACGCCGACCCACGCGCCCCACGTGCCCGTGTCGACCGCGGCACGCTCCGCGTCGCCGCCCTGGCCCACCTGGACGTAGAGCTCGACCCCGGTCTCGGCCGCGAGCGCCGCCGCGGGCGCGAGGTCGGCGAACGGGTCCGACCCCGTGGCGCCCGGCAGCGCCGAGAGGTCGAGGGCGTCGACGGACGGGGCAGCCGCCACGTCGGGGACCAGCCGGCCGAAGTCGAGCTGCACGCGGTGCATGCCGATGCCCAGCTGGTCGGCGATCTCGACGCCGCGCAGCGGCCCCGCCCCGCCCCAGTCGGCACCGTCCGAGAGGCCTGCCGGGTCGAAGGTCGCGCCCGGGGCGCCGACCGCGTAGCGCAGGCA
>CAUQTR010000406.1:0-2940 GCA_963521045.1 uncultured Actinotalea sp. | reverse complement strand
GGACCGGCAGGCCCAGGGCGGCGAGCGCCATGGCGTCCCCGCCGATGCCGCAGGTGAGGTCCGCGACCCGCGTGCAGCCGGCCGCCGTGAAGCGCTGGGCGTGCCGCGCGCCGACCGTCAGTCGCGTCGCCTGCTCGAGCCCGGCGGGGGTGAAGAGCATGCCGGCGGCGAAGTCGCCGAACTTCTCCGCGCCCTTGGCGCGGAGGCGGGACTGGGTCAGGGCCGCCGCGACGAGCACGGGGTCGACGCCCTCCTTCTGCAGGCGCTCGGACAGGACCATGGCCAGCCGCTCGTCGTAGGGCGGCAGCGCGCCGAGCAGCGCCCACCCGTCCGGGCTGAGCAGCAGCGAGAGCGAGCGTTCGTCCACGCCGCCGATCCTTCCACGCGCCGGGCCGGGGGCCGCGGTGACGACCCGACGGCGACGCCGCCGCGCTCCGGGCACCCCCGGGCGCACCCGGTGCGTTGGCACTCGTGTTGACCGAGTGCTAACGGCGCGCATAGATTCGGTCCTGGCACTCCTCCCCGGAGGGTGCCAGCCGCACCCGGGACCCGAGGGGTTGACCGGCACCCGCGACGACGGGCAGCCCGCAGGTCCCCGCGGCCATGAACATGATCCGTTCCCACGAATGCGAAGGGGAGGTCCGCTGTGTCGGTCTCCATCAAGCCGCTCGAGGACCGCGTCGTCGTCCGCACGCTCGAGGCAGAGCAGACGACGGCCTCCGGTCTGGTCATCCCGGACACCGCGAAGGAGAAGCCCCAGGAGGGCGAGGTCCTCGCGGTGGGCCCGGGCCGGGTCGACGACAACGGACAGCGCGTGCCGCTGGACGTCGCAGTCGGCGACACGGTCATCTACAGCAAGTACGGCGGTACCGAGGTCAAGTACTCCGGCGAGGAGTACCTCATCCTCTCGGCGCGCGACATCCTCGCGGTCGTCGTCAAGTGAGCTGAGCCCTCCCGGCTCGCAGGCTCACGCAGCCGCACGACGAAGCCCCCCGCACCGTCACGGTGCGGGGGGCTTCGTCGTGCTCGGGTGCCCGGGACGGGACCGGGACGTCGCGTCAGCCCGCCTTGCGGAGCCGGCTCGCGAGGACCGCGGTGCGCTCCTCCTCGGAGAGCCCGCCCCACACGCCGTAGGGCTCCCGCACGGCCAGCGAGTGCTCGCGGCACGTCTGCATCACGGGGCACGTCGCGCAGATCGCCTTGGCGGCCTCGGCGCGACGGCGCCGGGCGGAGCCTCGCTCGCCCTCGGGGTGGAAGAAGAGGGTCGGGTCCGCCTCGCGGCACTTGCCCTCGTACTGCCACTCCCACAGGTCCATCACAGGACCGGGCAGTCGCGAGATCTCCGTCATGGGGTCCTCCAGGGTGTGTCTCGGGTCGACCCGTGGTGACGGGGATCCCGGTGGCGGTTCATCGCTGCGGCGATGTGCCCAACCTAGAACCGCGTCAGAAGTTGGTCAAGCCCCTTGGTCAAAGTTCTTCGGCCACGATCCGCGGTGGATTCAGACAAAGAGGGTCGCATCGATCACGACGCGGTCACGGATCGGTTGTGGCGCTCTCCCGAGTGCGGACCGGGTCGTCGACCGTCGTGAGCGCGTCAAGGATCGGGCCCGGATCCGGTCGTGAGCGGCGCGCTGAGTGGCGGACCGCGCCAAGCATTGGGCACAATCGCGTCATGGTCATGGCGGAAGCCGACGCGAACGGTGAAGCGGACGGGAGTGCACGGGTCATGACCGAGCAGGGCAGCGGCACGACGGCGGGGCCGTCGCTGACCGTCGCGGCGGTCGCCCGCCGACTGGGTGTGGCACCCGCCACCCTGCGCACCTGGGACCGGCGCTACGGGCTGGGGCCCTCCGAGCACCTGGCCGGCTCGCACCGCCGCTACTCCGCCAACGACGTCTCCCGCCTGCTCGTGATGCGCCGGCTGACGCTCGAGGGCGTGGCTCCGTCCGAGGCCGCCCGTGCAGCCCTGACGAGCAACGAGCCGGTGGTCTCACCCACCCCCGGACCGACGACGACCGAGGTGCTCGACGCCTACTCCGACGCGGTCCCGATGGCGCCGGACCCGGCCGCGCTCGTCTCGGCCGCCACGCACTTCGACAACGCCGCCGTGCGGTGGATGCTGGCCCGCGTCCACGCCCGGGACGTCATCGCGTGGTGGGCGGAGCTCGTGGGCCCCGCGCTGCGGCTCCTCGCGGACCGTGCCGTCCTCGAGCGTCCGGGGGAGAGCGCGGCCCCCGCGCTGGAGGCCGCCGCGTTCGCCGAGCTCCGGAGCCGGGCAGCGGTCGCCACGGCGCGGCAGGGTCAGGGTCCGGCGCCCACCGAGAAGCTCCCGTCGGTCCTCGTCGTTCCCGCGGCGGGCCACGCGGACCTGCTCGCGCACAGCCTGGCGACCGCTCTGCTGGGCAACGGGGTGCGTGCCCGGGTCCTCTCCGCGGGCGGCGAGTCCGCGGTGGCCACGGCCGTCCAGCGCCTGGCGCCCACGGCGGTGCTGCTGCACGTGGGCCCGCAGGACGAGGAGGCCGTTCGCGCGGAGCGGCTGCTCGCCGCGCTGGCCGAGACCACGAGCGCGCCGATCTTCGTGCATCGGGAGGGTGCGGCGCCGTTCGAGCCCTCGACCCCGGTCGCGGTCCACCGCGTCCGGACGCTCACCGGAGCCCTGCACGAGGTCCTCGCCGTCCTCGGGTGACCTCTGGCGGGCAGGACCGGGCCGGTTCACCCGTGTCGACGGCTAAGGTCCGGGGCCCCGCGGGCCGATGAGGAAGTCGCGCGGCACACCGCCGCAGCAGGTCGGCGCGGGGTCTCTCGAGGCCCCCGGCGACGTGGACCGGAAGGAGGCCGATGGCAGGCATCGTCGTGTGCCACGGCTCCGCCGCCGTGCGTGACCGGATCGTCTCGGCCGCCCACGGCGTGGCCGCGCTCGCCCCTGCGCGCGGCGCCGCC
>CAUQTR010000405.1:0-2943 GCA_963521045.1 uncultured Actinotalea sp. | reverse complement strand
GCCTCGGCGCTCGCGTCGTCGGGCTCGTGCGACGCCGCCTCCTCCGCCTCGCACCGCGCGCGGTAGGCCGCGATCTCCGCCGCCCGCCGCTCGGCGGACCAGCCGAGACGCTCCGCGACGAGATCGGCGATCTCCTCGACGGCGCCGAGCCCGCGGTCGCGCTGCTCGTAGACCAGGCGCGTGCGGTGGATCATCACGTCCTCGAGGTGGAGGACGCCTTCGTGGCTCGCGGCGTACGCCACCTCGGCGCGCAGGTACGCGGGGGCACCCTCGAGCGGGCGGCCGAGCGACGGGTCGGCGTCGACCATCTCCATGAGGTCCGTCAGCAGCGCGCCGTACCGGTGCAGCAGGTGGTCGACCATGAACCGCGTCCAGCCGTAGGTCTTCGCGATCCGCTTCGCCTGACGCTGGAGGACGGCGTGCCCCTCGGCCCCGGCCAGCGGGATGCGGTCCGTGATGGACGGCAGGGCCTTGGCCCGCTCGGCGAGCGCGAAGTCGACGGCGTCTTGCGCCATCACCCGGTAGGTCGTCAGCTTGCCGCCGGCGATCACGGTCAGCCCCGGTGTCGGCGACGCGACCGTGTGCTCGCGCGAGACCTTGGCGGACGACGTGCCCTCCTTGGTGCCCGGCTGGAGCAGCGGACGCAGGCCGGCCCACGTGCCGATGACGTCCTCGCGGGAGATCGGGTCGGCGAGCACGGCGTTCGCGTGCTCGATGACGTACTCGATGTCCGCGGCCGTCGCGACGGGGTGCGTGAGCTCCTGCTCCCACGGCGTGTCCGTGGTGCCGATCACCCAGTACCGCGACCATGGGATCACGAAGAGCACGCTCTTCTCGGTCTGCAGGATCAGGCCGACGTCGCCGCGGATGCGCTCGCGCGGGACGACGATGTGGATGCCCTTGGAGGCGAGCACGCGCAGGCCGCCCTCGTCGCCCGCGAGCGCCTCCGTCTCCTCCGTCCACACACCGGTGGCGTTGATGACCTGGTCGGCGTGCACGGTGAGCCGGCGCCCGGTCTCGAGGTCCTGCACGACGGCGCCGTTGACCACGCCGGTCCCGCGCCGCGTGAGCTCGACGACCTGCGTGCGGCTCGCGGCGTGCGCGCCGTAGCTCGCGGCCGTGCGGACGAGCATCGTGACGAGGCGGGCGTCGTCGACGCTCGCGTCCCAGTACCGGACCGCGCCGACGGCGGCGTCGTGCCGCAGGTCGGGGAAGAGGCGCTCCATGCCGGTGCGGGTCACGTGCCGGTGCCACGGCAGGGCGCGGTTGCCGGGGGTGACGCTCGCGAGCACGTCGTAGAGGGCGACGCCGGCGCCGACGTACGCCCGCTCCCACACGCGGTGCTCGAGCGGGTAGAGGAACGAGACCGGCCGCACGAGGTGCGGGGCGAGCTTCTTGAGCAGGAGGTCGCGCTCGGTCAGCGCCTCGTGCACCAGGTGGAAGTCGAGCATCTGGAGGTAGCGCAGGCCGCCGTGGACGAGCTTGCTCGAGCGGCTCGAGGTGCCGCTCGCCCAGTCCTGCGCCTCCACGAGGCCGACCCGCAGGCCACGCGTCACGGCGTCCAGCGCGATGCCGGCTCCGGTGACACCGCCGCCGATGACCAGGACGTCGAGCTCCTCGCCGTCGCCCGAGCGCTCGAGCGCCGCGAGTGCGTCCTCGCGAGCCTGGGGCGTCAGTGCCGCTGTCCTCACGATGCCTCCTCCCCGTCCCCGGCGACCCGGGTGCGGATGTCGCTCGTGCGGTCGCCCCGGGGGACGGAGCTCGTCCCGGTGACAGGGTGCCGGTCGCGCGACAGCCCTATGCTTGCCACGCGCGAACGAACGCGCAACCCCAGTGCACGAACGTGCACCCGGTGGGTGCCGGGGAAATCCGCTCGCCGGATCTGTCCGGGTTCATCACCTGCCGGCGGCGCGCCCCGAGGAGGACCGGTGGTGGACGACGACGGCGCGGAGGTGCGCGAGGACGTCCTGCGCGCGGCCTCGATGTACTACCTCCAGGACCTCAAGATGGAGGTCATCGCGCGCCAGCTCGGGACGTCGCGCTCGACGGTCTCCCGGCTCATCAAGCGCGCGCGGGAGACGGGCCTGGTGGAGATCACGCTCCGCCCCGGGCGCACCCGCGCCCCCGGCCTGCGCCAGACCATCGCGCGCCGGTACGGCATCGAGGCGTACGTGACGCCGGTCGCCGACTCCGCGACGGAGATCGAGCGGCTCGACCAGGTCGCGGTCACCACGGCCAAGCTCGTCGGCTCCTGGTTCGACTCGGACATGGTGCTCGGGATCGCGTGGGGCACCACGCTCGCCGCCGTCGGCCGGCGCCTGACGCCCAAGGCGACCCGCGGCAGCGCCGTCGTCCAGCTCAACGGCGCGGCGAACACGCGCACCAGCGGCATCGAGTACGCGAGCGACCTCATCAGCGGGTTCGGCGCCGCGTTCGACGCGACCGTGCACCACTTCCCCGTGCCGGCGTTCTTCGACTACCCCGAGACCAAGGCCGCGATGTGGCGCGAGCGGTCCGTCCGGCGCGTGCTCGACGTCCAGCGCCGCGCCGACATCGCGCTGTTCGGCGTGGGCGCCGTCGGGGGAGGCCTGCCCAGCCACGTCTACTCGGCCGGCTACCTCGACCAGGAGGACGTCGCCCTGCTGCACGACGAGGGTGTGGTCGGCGACGTCTGCACCGTCTTCCTGCGTGCCGACGGCAGCTACGAGGACGTCGCGCTCAACGCCCGCGCGACGGGCCCGACGCCGGTAGAGCTGCAGCGCATCCCGCGCCGGGTGTGCGCTGTCGCCGGGGACAACAAGGTGGTCCCCCTGCGGGCCGCGCTCGCGGCGGGCGTGGTCACGGACCTCGTGGTCGACGAGCTCACGGCCGAGCTGCTCCTCGGCGACGAGACCTGACCCGGCCCGGCCCGGGCCGCCCGAGCGCCGCGGCTCAGCCCGGGAC
>CAUQTR010000404.1:0-2952 GCA_963521045.1 uncultured Actinotalea sp. | reverse complement strand
GGTCACGAGCGCCTCGGCCAGGGCCTCCTGGGCGACGTCCTCCGCGAGCGCGAGGTCGCCGGTGAAGCGCGCCAGCGTGCCGACGACGCGCGCGGACTCGATCCGCCACACCGCCTCGACGGCGTGCTGGCCGGCGCCCGGCGTCGTCAGAGCTGCCCCGTCGCCTCGCGCCACGCGCGCTCCCGCTGGACGTACGGGTTGTCCTGCGGGAACTCGTCGATGCTGGCGACCCGGCGGATCTCGGTCTTCATGCCGGCCACGAGGGGGGCGCGCCTGGCCCACTCCGCGGCCTCCTCGAGGGAGGCGACGTCGACGATCCAGAAGCCGCCGAACAGCTCCTTCGTCTCCCCGTACGGGCCGTCGGTGACCACGGGCGGGACGGACGAGTAGTCCACGACGACGCCGGCCGCGGGGTCGTCGAGCCCCTCGGCGGCGACGAGGACGCCGGCCGCGATGAGCTCGTCGTTGTACCCGCCCATCTTCTCGAGCATCTCCTCGAACGGCACCGCGGCCATCGCCGCGTAGGCCTCGTCGGTGCCGCGCATCGTCACCATGAACTTCACGGTCGCTCTCCTCGCCTCGGGGGCCCCGGTCGGACCCTCTCACCCAGAGGTCGAACGGGGGGAGCCCTGGATCGCCACGACGCACCGTCAGGCCCCACCGGTCGCACGGCACGGTCATGCCGACAACGGTGCCGGCTCGTCCGTAGCTCCTCCTTCCAGGCTGGCTCTCTGCCACCCTGACGTCGTGGCATACGAGCGTGGTGTGGCGACAGGCCCGTTCGCCGAGCACGTGACGGATCTGGTGGGGCTGCCCGTCTGGCACCCGCGCCAGGGGCACGGGAGCTTCCTCACGTTCGAGTTCGGCGACGCGCGGCTCGACGCCTCGGGCCGCTTCGACCGTGGGGCGTGGCATCTGTGGATCCAGATGGCCGCGTGGCGCATCGAGGGTGCGAGCACCGTGCTCGCCGGCTGCGAGGACACCCGGGAGCTCATCGCTGATGCGTTGGCTCTCATCGACGGGCGGGAACTCACGTCTGTCATCGCCACGGGTCCCGCGCTGGACACGGTCTTCTCGTTCTCCGACGTGCACCTGCGGACCTTCGGCCTGTGGTCGCGGGCAGGCGAGGACGATCGGCTCGACAACTGGTGGCTGTTCCGTCCCGACGATCACGTGCTCGCCGTCACCCGGGGCGGGACGTGGACGCTGACGCGGGCCACCACCTCGTGACTCAGGCCGCTTGATCGACGATCCGAGTAGTGCATCGACCCGTGGTGTCCGCCATCGGATGCGGTTGTGGTGATCCCGCAGCGCGACCATCAGGCGACCGGCCGGCGATCTGGACCCGGTGCACGGTCATGCCGATGACCGGGCGTGCGCGGGCCGTCATCCCGACAACAAGGTCCGGCAGATCATGCCGAACGCTGTGTGACGGCCCCTCTTACCGCCCATCGGCGCTGTACTGACCCCTACGCGAGTCGGGGTCTCTACATGTGGCACACGTGTGGATGTTCACAGCTAGGGTGCGATCACAATGTAACCACCGGCAGAGGGGTCTTGTTCAGTGGCGACACTCAAGGAGCAAGTTGACGCGGCGGTCAAGGATCTCGACAAAGACTGGAACGAGACCGCGTGGTCAACGACTACCACTGACGTTCCCGATCCCGACGTCATGGGGTACAGCGACGCCAAGCGGGCGCAGGCCACCTACCTCTACTCCGACCTCCTTGACTCGTCAGGACTCGTGAAGATTGCATCGCCTCAGGAGACGGCAGCTGTCATGTCGGCGTTCCTCAAGGCTGCCGTTTACATCATCAGATCGCAGAACGGGCACATCAGGAGTTTCGATGGTGACCGAGTCATGGGCGTGTTCAATGGAGCGAACCGCGCGTCGCGAGCAGTAATCGCGGCTATGAAAATCGGGTACGCGACCACGAAACTCCTGGATGCCAAGATCCACGGCTCCGTTCCAACCCTTGCGGACGCCGGATGGCACTTGAATGCCATGACGGGTATCGCCTGGAGTGAGACTCTTCTGGTGCGTGCGGGGATTCGAAACAACAGCGACCTGCTCTCCGTTGGCATCGGTCCCAACCTCGCAGCCAAGCTCAGCGACTTGCGCGACACCCTTCCGAATCATCGCATTGCTATTGGCGGAGGCACGTACAAGTCGCTCGACGATAATACACGGCTGTCGAGCGGTAAGAATATGTGGACAGGTCCGTATAGCTTGTCGATGGGCGGCGCGTCTTACAGCTACTACACGACAAGCTACCGCTGGACTTCGTTGTAATGTTTCGCTTTCGCGTAGGTATCGACGAGACGCCCATCTCGGATGACCTGTGGCAGATCCACGCTGCGCAGGTCGATTGGACGGGCAAGGTAGATGCGAAGGCGACCTTCGCCCTCACCCTGCAAGCTGGTCTGCTCGCAGCTGCCGTGGTACTACTACCCGACATGAAGACCGGGCTGGAGTACGGGCTTATGGCTGCGGCAGGCGCGTTCATCTTCGTGGGCGCCGTCTTCGCCGCGATGGTCGTCACTCCCCAGCTCCGATCGAAATCCGTGAGTGCTGAAGCCCGATCGAACTACATCTACTTTGGGCACGCAAGGGGCTGGCATGCCCGCAAGCTGGTGAAGCACCTTCGTAAGCACGATATCTCGGAGCAGATCGCCCGTCAGATTATCGTCATGGCTGACATCGCATGGAAGAAGCACCGCCGTGTGGCGGTGTCTGTCTGGCTAAGTGTGCTTGGCGGAGCGCTCTTGATCGCCGCTGCGGTGCTGTCACGGCTCAGCGAGTAGGTCGGCGACACAGTTGTGCCCGTTGGGGGGAGCGTCGGCGCCGCGCCCGCGTCCGACGTTCACGATCGGCAATTGCAGGCGATCGGGTTTCAGGGCTCTTCGGATTCATGCATGGGTGAGCCGCCAGGGTCGGTTGCCGGAGGCGGC
>CAUQTR010000403.1:0-2953 GCA_963521045.1 uncultured Actinotalea sp. | reverse complement strand
TCGGGGCGCTCGCGGCCCGGGCGCCGGGGGAGCCGAGCTGGTCGTGGCACGAGGACGGCGCGACCGTCGGCTGGGTCGCCCGCCGCCAGGCGCACGAGGCCCTGGTCCACCGGGTCGACGCCGAGCAGACCGCGCACGTCGAGGTCACGCCGCCGACGGTGGAGCTCGCCGTCGACGGCGTGGACGAGGTGCTCCACGTCATGGTCGACGGCGTGCCGGGATGGGGCACCTTCACGCCCGACGGCGTCACGGCGCGGCTCGAGTGCACGGACGCGCCCGCGGCGTGGGTGCTCGCGCTGGGCCGCTTCACCGGCACGTCGCCGGTGTCGGGGACCGCCTACGACCTCGACGCGGCGGCGGTGGGCGACGGCGTGCCCGCGGCCCCCGCCGACGTCGTCGTGCGCGGGCACGCCTGGGGCCTGGACCGGTGGCTCTGGGGACGCCTCGACGCGTCCGGGCTGACGGTCGAGGGCGACCCGGCCGTCCTGGCGCGCGTGCGCGCGCTCATCACCGAGGCGACCCAGTAGGTCGCCCGCACGTCAGACGCGCTCGTCCGCCGACCGCCGGGGTTCCGGCTCGTCCGCGCGGTCGGCCTGCATCTCCTCGAGCAGGTTGCGCAGCTCGGACCGGACGAAGTCGCGGGTGGCCACCTCGCCGAGCGCGATCCGCAGCGCCGCCATCTCGCGGGCGAGGTACTCGGTGTCCGCGAGCGAGCGCTCGGAGCGCTGCCGGTCCTGCTCGAGCGCCACGCGGTCGCGGTCGTCCTGGCGGTTCTGCGCGAGCAGGATCAGCGGAGCCGCGTACGACGCCTGCACCGAGAAGAACAGGTTGAGCAGGATGAACGGGTAGGGGTCCCAGTGGAGGCCGAACAGGGCGAGCGCGTTGACCGTCACCCAGAGGATGACGAAGCCCGTCATGTACAGCAGGAACCGACCGGTGCCCATGAACCGCGCGAAGGCCTCGGCGCCGCGGCCGATCGTGTCGGAGTCCCACTGGGGGCGCCAGGACCGTCGCTTCTCCCGGGGGGTGTCGAGCCGCTCAGCCACGGCCCGCCTCCCGCTGCTCCGTCATCGCCCGGTCGGTCTCCTCGGCGTCGTTCTCGCGCCAGTCCTGCGGCAGCAGGTGGTCGAGGACGTCGTCGACGCTCACCGCGCCGAGCAGCCGGCGCTCGTCGTCGACGACGGGCAGGGCGAGCAGGTTGTACGTGGCGAGCAGCCGGGTCAGCTGGCTCAGCGGCGCGTCCGCGCCGACGCGCTCGATCTCGTTGTCGAGCAGGCCGCCGATGGGCTCGTGCGGAGCCTCGCGCAGCAGGCGCTGGAAATGCACGACGCCGAGGAAGCGGCCCGTCGGCGTCTCGAGCGGCGGGCGGGCCACGAAGACCATGGACGCGAGCGCCGGTGTGAGGTCCTGCCGGCGGACGTGCGCGAGCGCCGCCGCGATGGGTGTCTCCGGTCCGAGGATCACCGGCTCGGTCGTCATGAGACCGCCCGCGGTGTCGTCCTCGTACGCGAGCAGGCGGCGCACGTCGCGCGCCTCCTCGGGCTCCATGAGCTCGAGCAGCTCGGTCGCCTGCTCCACGGGCAGCTCGGACAGCAGGTCGGCCGCGTCGTCGGGCTGCATGACGTCGAGCACGTCGGCCGCGCGCCCCAGGCTGAGGCCGGACAGGATCGCGACCTGGTCGTCCTCGGGCAGCTCCTCGAGGACGTCCGCGAGCCGCTCGTTGTCGAGCGCGCGGGCCACCTCCAGGCGGCGGGTCGAGCCGAGGTCGTGCAGCACGTCGGCGAGGTCCGCGGGCTTGAGGTCCTCGTAGGACGCGAGCAGCAGGTCGGCACGCTGGGCGCCCGCGGAGAAGAGCGAGCGCACGTCGGCCACGTCCACGAGCAGCGTCTCGCCGCGCCGGCGCATGATCCCGCCCTTGCCGCGCGCCTGGCGCCGGACGTAGAGCTTGGTCACCAGCCAGTCGCGCGACCGCTGCTGCTCGATCGCGACGTCCACCACGGTGGCCGCGCCCGAGTCGTCGGTGAGCTCGACGTCGCGGTCGAGGAGCTCGCCGATCGCGAGCGTCTCCGAGGGCCGCTGCTCGAACCGGCGCAGATTGAGCAGGCCGGTGCTGATGACCTGGCCGCTGTCGATGCTCGTCACCCGGGTCAGCGGGAGGAAGACGCGGCGGCGGCCCGGCACCTCGACGACCAGGCCCACCGCACGCGGCGCGTTCTTGGCCCCGAGCAGCACGACGACGTCGCGCACCCGCCCCACCTGGTCCCCGATCGGGTCGAAGACGGCGGTCCCGGCGAGGCGCGCGACGAAGACCCGGCCCCCGGCGCTGCTCACGCGGTCAGCGTAGTGGGCCGACGGTTGTGGCCCCGGGCGGCGGCGTGGGCGAGAATCGCTCGCATGACGATGAACCGGACGTCCCGGCCGCCCGCCGTCCCGACGCTGCCGCAGGGCGAGCAGGTCGCTCGGTACCCCACCTACCTCGACGCCCAGCGCGCGGTGGACCACCTGTCCGACAAGGAGTTCCCCGTCCAGCACGTGACGATCGTCGGCACCGACCTGCAGATGGTCGAGCGCGTCACCGGCCGGCTGACCTACCCCCGGGTCGCGCTCGCCGGCCTCGCCTCGGGGGCGTGGTTCGGTCTGTTCGTCGGGGTGCTGCTGTCGCTGTTCGCGAGCCCGGAGGACACGGTGCTGCCGATCTTCCCGGCGATCGCGATCGGCGCCGCGTTCGGCATTCTGTTCTCGGTCATCTCCTACTCCCTCACGGGCGGCCGGCGGGACTTCACCTCGACCAGCCAGATCGTCGCGTCCTCGTACGCGCTGCTGTGCGGCGCGGAGCACGCGCACCGCGCGCGGGCGCTCCTCGCCGAGGTCGGCGGCACGGTGGGGGGTCTCGGCGGTCCGGTCGGCCGGCCGGTCGTGACGGCACCCACCGCACCCACGGCACCCACCGCTC
>CAUQTR010000402.1:0-2953 GCA_963521045.1 uncultured Actinotalea sp. | reverse complement strand
GTCCCGGACGGCACGCGCGTGCGCCGCGGCGACGTCGTCGCCGCGCTCACGGGGCGCGTGCAGGTGCTCCTCGTGGCGGAACGCACGCTGCTCAACCTCGTCAGCCGCTCGTCCGGCGTCGCGACCCACACCCGCCGGTGGGCGGACGCGCTCGAGGGCTCCGGGGCGACCGTCCTCGACACCCGCAAGACGACGCCGGGGCTGCGCGCGCTCGAGAAGCACGCCGTCCGCGCCGGCGGCGGTTCGAACAAGCGGATGGGCCTGTACGACGTCGCCATGGTCAAGGACAACCACGTCGTCGCCGCGGGCTCGGTGGGTGCGGCGGTCGACGCCGTGCGTTCCCGGTTCCCCGACGTCGAGATCCAGGTCGAGGCCGACACGATCGAGCAGGCGATGGAGGCGATCGACGCGGGCGCGCGCTTCCTCCTGCTCGACAACATGGCGCCGCCCGTCCTGGCCGACGTGGTGACCGCGGTGCGGGGCCGTCAGGACGAGACCGGCCCGGTGCTCCTCGAGGCGACGGGCAACCTCACGCTCGACCGCGCCGCGGAGGTCGCGTCGACCGGCGTCGACCACCTGTCCGTCGGCGGGCTCACGCACTCGTCGCCGATCCTGGACCTGGCGCTCGACCTCGTAGGATCGGGCGGTGACCTCCCCGGCTGACCCCGCGCCCGCCCCCGACGACGCCGCCCGCGCGCCCGGCCCGACGGCCGACGTGACGGCGCCGGCGGAGGACCTCCCGGAGCAGATGCGCGTACGTCGGGAGAAGCGTGAGCGCCTCATCGCCGAGGGCCACGAGGCGTACCCCGTGAGCGTCCCGGTGACCACGACCGTGGCACAGGTCCGCGCCGAGCACGCGGGGCTCGAGGCGGGGCAGGAGACCGACGTCGAGGTCGGCGTCGCCGCGCGCGTGGTGTACCTGCGCACCACGGGCAAGCTCTGCTTCGCTACCCTGCAGGACGGCGAGGGCAACCGGCTCCAGGCGATGCTCAGCCAGGCCGCCGTCGGGGAGGAGTCCCTCGCCCGGTTCAAGGCCGACGTCGACCTCGGCGACCACCTGTTCGTCCACGGCCGGGTCATCAGCTCGCGACGCGGCGAGCTGAGCGTCTTCGCGGACGCGTGGCAGGTGGCGGCCAAGGCGCTGCGGCCGCTCCCGGTGCTGCACAAGGAGCTGTCCGAGGAGGCGCGCGTCCGTCGGCGCTACGTCGACCTCATCGTCCGGCAGCAGGCCCGCGACACCGCGCGGCTGCGCGGTGCGGTGCTGCGGTCGCTGCGGGAGAACTTCCACCGACGCGGGTACCTCGAGGTCGAGACGCCGATGCTCCAGGTCGTGCAGGGCGGCGCGAGTGCGCGCCCGTTCACGACGCACATGAACGCGTTCGACCTCGACGTGGTGCTCCGGATCGCGCCCGAGCTGTTCCTCAAGCGCGCCGTCGTCGGCGGCATCGAGAAGGTCTACGAGATCAACCGCAGCTTCCGCAACGAGGGGGCCGACGCGACCCACTCGCCCGAGTTCGCCACCGTGGAGGCCTACGAGGCCTACGGCGACTACGACACGATGGCGGAGCTCACGCGCGACCTCGTCCAGACGGCTGCGCGGGACGCGCTGGGCAGCACGACGGTGACGCTGGCCGACGGCTCGGAGTACGACCTGGGGGGCGAGTGGACCTCGCTCAGCCTCTACGGCTCGCTGTCGGAGGCGATCGGTCAGGAGATCACGCCGCAGACCTCCGTCGACCACCTCATGTCCCTCGTCGAGCGATTCGACCTCCAGATCGACCGCGCCCGGATGAATCACGGAAAGCTCGTCGAAGAGCTGTGGGAGCACCACGTCGGTGACCACCTGCACGCGCCGACATTCGTGCGCGACTTCCCGGTTGACACGAGTCCGTTGACGCGTGACCACCGGTCGGTGCCGGGCGCGGTGGAGAAGTGGGACCTGTACATCCGCGGGATCGAGACGGCGACGGCCTACTCCGAGCTCGTCGACCCCGTCATCCAGCGGCAGCGTTTCGAGGCTCAGGCGCGGCTCGCCGCGGCCGGTGACGACGAGGCGATGCGGCTCGACGAGGACTTCCTCGAGGCGATGGAGTTCGCCATGCCGCCGGCCGGCGGGATGGGCATGGGGGTGGATCGCCTGCTCATGGCCCTCACGGGCCTCAACGTGCGCGAGACGATCCTCTTCCCGCTGGTCAAGCCGCTCGCCTGACGCCGCCGCCGGACGTCGTCCGCTCGCGGCGCCCGACGTAGGATTCCTCCGTGCATCCCGCCGCCCAGGTCGCCGCCGCGCTGATTCCCTCGATCGGCGTGGGCGCGCTCTTCTGGTTCGCGATGCGATCGATCATCCAGGCCGACCGCCGCGAACGACAGGCCGTCGCGGAGCTGGATGCGCGCGCGCACGAGGGTGCGCAGAACGTGCGGCCCGCCGGGGAATGACTCCCGCGGCAGGGTGATGTGCGAATGTCGACGGTGCGCACGCGGCTTTTCGATGTACTGTGCGCACATATCGTCCCCCAGCACGGAAATGAGAATGCCATGGCACAGAAGGTCCAGGTCGTCCTCGTCGACGACCTCGATGGTGGAGCCGCCGAGGAGACCGTCTCCTTCGCCCTCGACGGCGTGTCCTACGAGATCGACCTCAGTGCCGCGAATGCCGCGCAGCTGCGCGAGTCCTTCGCGCAGTGGGTCGGCCACGGCCGGCGCGTCGGGGGCCGCACGCGCTCGGGCGGCCGCCGCAGCTCCGGGACCTCGGGTTCGTCGCGCGCCTCGGGCGGCCAGAGCCAGGAGATCCGCGAGTGGGCCCGGGCCAACGGCTTCACGGTCAACGAGCGCGGCCGCATCCCGGCCGAGGTGAAGGCGGCGTTCGACGCCCGCTGACGTTCAGCACCAGCACGCACGAGGGCCCGCCTGCACCGCAGGCGGGCCCTCGTGCGTCTCGCCGTCAGGCGCCGGG
>CAUQTR010000401.1:0-2957 GCA_963521045.1 uncultured Actinotalea sp. | reverse complement strand
CCCTCGGGCTGCGCGACGTCGACGCGGACGGCGGCGTCGTCGCCGAGGTCGAGGCGCTGGGCCGGCGCGCGCTCGCCCTGCAGATGGACGTGGCGGACATCGACCAGGTGCGGGTGGGGGTGCGGCGCGCCGCGGACGAGCTCGGCGGGCTCGACATCCTCGTCAACAACGCGGGCATCGCGCCGGGGTCGATGGCGATCGACGTCACCGAGGAGCTCTTCGACGCGACGGTCGCGCTCAACGTGCGAGGGACGTTCTTCGCGGCGCAGGAGGCGGCGCGCGTGATGCGGGAGCGGGGTGGCGGCCGGATCGTCATGGTGGGCTCGCAGGCCGGTGAGGTCGCGCTGCCCGGCGAGACCGTCTACTGCATGACCAAGGCGGCCATCGCCCACCTCACCCGCTGCCTCGCGGTCGAGTGGGGCGAGCACGGGATCACGGTCAACAACGTCGCGCCGACGTTCATCCGGACGGACGGCACCGCGCCCGCGCTCGCGGACCCGGCGTTCGAGGCCGACGTCGTCAAGCGGATCGCGGCGCTGCACCGGATCGGGGAGCCGATGGACGTCGCGGGCGCTGTGCTCTACCTCGTCTCACCCGCGGCCGGCCTCGTCACGGGCCACACGCTGCTCGTGGACGGCGGCTGGACGGCGCGCTGAGCCGGTCGGCCGCATCCCCACGGCGCGGACCCGACGGCCGCCTCGAGCGTGCCCTCGCCCGCGATCGAGCAGGACTGGAGAAGCACCGCCCGGACCCGGACGCCATGCTGGTCCGGAACCCCACGACCGCACGCCAGGAGGAGACACGATGGCCACCACGCAGAGGTCCACGCGGGGCGCGGCCCCGGCCGAGGGGACCTTCACCGCCGAGGAGCGGGCGGCGATGAAGGAGCACGCCACGGAGGTCAAGGCGGCCGCCCGCAAGGGCAAGAACGCCGACCTCGAGCCCGACGTCCTCGCCAAGATCGCCGAGATGGAGGGCCAGGACCGCGTGCTCGCCGAGAAGGTGCACGCGATCGTCCGCGCCGCGGCGCCGCACCTGACCCCGCGGCTCTGGTACGGCATGCCGGCCTACGCGAAGGACGGCGCGGTCCTGTGCTTCTTCCAAGGCGCCGACAAGTTCAAGGCCCGCTACGCGACCCTCGGGTTCAACGACGGTGCGGCGCTCGACGACGGCGCGATCTGGCCGACCGCGTTCGCGCTCACGGAGCTGACGCCCGAGGTCGAGGAGCGCATCACCGACCTCGTGCGCCGCGCGGCGGGCTGACGCCGCGGCGTCGGCGGATCAGCCAGGGGTACGCCGCGCGACCGCGGCGTCGGCGCGCATCCGGGCCAGGCCCTGCTCCAGCGTCACGACGGGGGAGTAGCCCAGGTCCCGCCGTGCCGCGGTGATGTCGTACGCGCGGTCACGGCCCACGAAGCTCACGAGCCAGTTCGTGAGCGGGGGCGGGGACGGGCGGCGCAGCAGTCGGGCGGCACCGTCCATGACGGCCGCGAGCGGCGCCGCGACGGCTCGCGGGATGCTCCGCCGGGCGGACAGGTCCACGCCCCGGGTGGCGAGCAGGGGGCCGAGGAAGTCACGGACGGGCCGGGGTACGCCGTCGGTGACGTGGTAGACGCCGCCGGGGCGACCGCGCGTGAGCGCCAGGACGAGGGCGGCGACGAGGTTGTCGACGTGCACGGAGTCCACCACGTGCCTGCCGCGGTCGATCCAGGCGAACCGACCGGCGTCGGCGGCCTCGACCATCTCCTCGAGCGTCGCCATCCCGGCGCCCCAGACGAACGGCGGCCGGAGCACCACCAGGTCGGTGCTCCCGCTCTCGGCCGCGAGGAGGGCGCGCTCGGTGGCCAGCTTGACCCTGCTGTAGGCGATGTTGGGCCGGCCCTCCGGCGTGGCCTCGTCGACGACCGGACGACGCTGGCTGCCGGTGGAGACGGACGCGGCGCTGAGGAGGACGAACCGTGGCACCCGGGCGGCGACGCTCGCGGCGTGCAGGGCGACCGTCGGCCGCTGGTTGAGCCGCTCGAAGAGCGCGTCGGGGCCCCAGAACGCCATGTGCGCCGCGACGTGGACGACGGCATCGACGTCCGTCAGGGCCGCGAGCCAGGCCGGCGCCGGACCGTCGAGCCGGCCGAGGTCCGCCAGGTCGCCGACGACGGGCACCGCTCCCGCCGCGAGCACACGCCGGGCGCTCGCGTCCGACCTCGCGAGCGCGACGACCTCGTGCCCGTCGGCCGCGAGACGACGGACCAGGGCGCTGCCGACGAAGCCGCTGCCGCCGGTGACGAAGACCCTCATGGCGCGCTCCTCGGGAGTGACCGGCGATGGCACGCCGGGGACGGATTGACGGCAAATGATTTGACGTCAATGCATTGACCTCAATGTAACCTCGGCGAGCAGGGACACGTCAAGGGAGGTACCGGATGTCGCAGACAGGCGGGGACGTGACCGGAGCGCAGGCGCTGGACGAGTTCAGCCGCACGGCGAAGCTCCTCGTGCGCCACCTCGACGAACGCCTGGGCGAGCACGGGGTGTCCACGCCGAGGTCGCGGCTGGTCGTCGAGGTGGCGCGGTCGGAGCCGGTCCGGCTCACCGAGCTCGCGCTCGCCGTCGGCGTCGCCCAGGGCACCGCCTCGACGCTGGTGGATGCCCTCGTCCGCGACGGGCTGCTCGAGCGGCGGACCGGCGTCGAGGACCGCCGCGCGATCCTGCTCACCGTGACGCCTCAGGGCGCGGCCCTGGCCCAGGAGTGGACCCGGGGCTACGAGCAGGCGGCCGAGGAGCTCTTCCGGCCGCTCGGTCCTCACCAGCGCGCGGCCCTGGTCGAGATGCTGCGTGTCCTCGGTGCGCGCGCCTCGGTCCCCGTCGCCGACTGACTCGCGACAGCCCGTCTCCGCTCGACGGTCCTGCTCCGCCCGGCGGTCAGCCCGCAGTCGGCCAGGTCTCGCGGGCGCGCAGGC
>CAUQTR010000400.1:0-2958 GCA_963521045.1 uncultured Actinotalea sp. | reverse complement strand
AGGGGGCACGGGGTCGGGCACGGGGTCGGGCACGGCGCCACGCTACCCACCGGCCGGTTACCGTGGCCGCGTGAGTCCGCCCGCCCGCCGCCGTGCCCTCGTCGTGCCGTTCCTGGTGACCGGTCTCGTGGCCGGGTGCTCGAGCCCGGTCGTCGTCGCCGCCGGACCGGACGCCGCCGACCCGCTGTGCGCGCGCGTGGTGCTCGCGATGCCGGACGAGCTGGCGGGGATGGCGCGTCTGGACACCACGAGCCAGGCGACGACGGCGTGGGGCGAGCGGACCGCACCCGTCGTCCTGCGCTGCGGCGTCGAGCCGCCCGGACCGACCACGGACCCGTGCGTCGACGCCGACGACGGCACGGTGCAGGTGGACTGGATCGCCGTCGCCGGCCCCGAGGACGAGGCGGGTGCCGCACCGTGGACGTTCGTGACCTACGGCCGCGAGCCCGCGGTCGAGGTGCGGGTCCCGGCCGAGGTGACCTCGAGCCGCTCGACGTCCTTCCTGCTCGACCTGGGGCCTGCGGTGAGCCTGGTGGAGCAGACCCGCTCGTGCCTGTGACGGCGGGTCCGGCGCTCACCGTGTGCGCGACCGCCCCACCTCGACCCGTCGCTCCCCCTGACTAGGATCGCTTCGAGGACCTCGACGAACGGAGCTGTGGCGTGACGACCGAGTTCGATCGTGTGGCGGTCATCGCCGGGGGCCTGTCCAACGAGCGCGAGGTGTCGATGCGCTCGGGGCGCCGCGCGCTCTACGCGCTCTCGGAGGCGGGGGTCGACGCCGTCCTGTACGACGCGGACGGGTCGCTGCTCGACCGCCTCGTCGCGGACCGGATCGACGCCGCCTACATCGCCGTGCACGGCGCCAGCGGGGAGGACGGGTCGCTCCAGACCGCGCTCGAGCTCGCGGGTGTGCCGTACGTCGGCTCCCCGCCCAGCTCGTGCCACCTCGCGTGGGACAAGGTCGTGGCCAAGGTCCTCATGTCTCGTGCGGGCCTCGCGACGCCGGCCTGGGTGGCCATCTCCTCGCGCTCCTTCCGGGAGCTCTCCCCCGCCCAGCTCATCCGCTCGGTCACCGAGCGGCTCGGGCTGCCCGTGGTCGTCAAGCCGGCGACGAGCGGCTCCACGCTCGGGATGAGCCTCGTCGAGACGGCCGCGGACCTCCCGTCCGCCCTCGTGCGCTGCTTCACGTTCGGCGACGTGGCGCTCATCGAGCGGTACGTCGCCGGCCAGACGATCGAGACGGTCGTCGTGGAGGAGGAGACGGTCACCGCGTTGCCGCCCGCGGCCTTCCAGAACCCTGACGTCTCACCGTTCTCCTTCGAGGCGCGCTACAGCGCGGACCTCATCCGGGTGGTCCTGCCGGCCCCGCTGCCGGACGACGCGCTGCAGGCCGCGGCGCGCGCCGCCGAGCTGACGCACCAGGTGCTCGGCCTGCGCGACATCTCCCGCACGGACGCCGTCGTCGACGACGAGGGCACGCCCTGGTTCCTCGAGGCAGCGATCTCGCCCGGGCTGACGGAGACGTCGGTGCTCCCGCTCGCCGCGGCCGAGGTCGGCCGCCCGCTCGGGCACCTGCTGGCCGACCTGCTCCGCAGGGCGTACGAGCGCGCGGCGGCCACGCCGGCCTAGGACTAGGCGCGCGGGCCGTCGAGACCGACGAGCTTGCCGCTGATACCGCCCGCCGCACGCAGTGCGGCGCCCGAGCCGAACCCGCTCGCGACAGCGGGCGTCCCGGCGTCGCGCGCCTCGACGAGCGCGTCGCGCAGCACCTCGGTGGCCGGCCGCGTGCCCGCCCACAGGTAGAGCGCCATGGCGCCCGGGACCGAGTTGACCTCGTTGACCACGAGCTCGTGCGTCTGCGGGTGGTAGAGGAAGTCGACACGGACGACGCCGGTCAGCCGGGTCGCAGCGGCGACGCGTCGGGCCATGTCCTGCGCCTGCGCGGTCACCTCGTCGGGCACCTGCGCGGGGAACTCGCGCGGTGCGTTGGTCAGGCCCGCGTCCTCGCCGCCGCCGCCCGCGAGGTACTTCTCGGCGTAGGAGTACACGCCGTCGCCGCCACGCAGGGGGCGCTCGAGCGGCGTGACCTCGAGCGTCGGAGCCGTGCGGAAGGAGATGTTGAGGTCCACCAGGTCGGCCCGGAAGGGCTCGACGACGGCACCCTGCCGCAGGTGGGTGCTCGTCCGGGCGAGCACGCGCGCCGCGGCCAGGTCGTCCACGATCTCGATCCCGATCGAGGAGCCGCCGTAGCGGGGCTTGACGATGTAGGGACCGGCGAAGCCCGGGTCGACGTCGGCGTCGAGCACGGCACGAGGCAGGGTGGGGACTCCCGCCGCGGCCATGACGCCGCCGAAGGCGAGCTTGTCCATGCCGAGGGCCGAGGCGTAGAGCGACGAGCCGGTGGCGGGGAGCCCGAGGAGGGCCGCCAGCGCGGCGAAGCCGCCCCCCTCACCCAGCCCGCCGTGCAGGCAGCTGAGGGCGGCCTCGAGCTCGAGCCGCTCGGAGCGCAGCCGTCCCTTGACGAACAGGCCGGGGTCGGCGCCGAGCCGGATCTCGACGGGCCGCGAGCCCGCGGGCGCGCCCTCGAGGTAGTCCTTGGCCTCGGTGCCCTGGGGCACCACGAACCACGCTCCGGTGGGGCCCCAGTACAGCGAGGTGACGTCCTCACCGGCGCGCGTGAGCACGCGCTCGGCCTGCAGACCGGTCAGGATCGAGATCTCGTGCTCCGGGGACGGACCTCCGAACACCACAGCCCAGGTCATGCATCCTCATCTCGTCGTCGGGGACCCGCAGGTCCCGCCTCGCCCAGCCCGTCCCCCGCGTCACCGCAGGTCAGGTCACGGGTAGTGGTCCGGGAGGTCGTTCTCGTAGAGTACGACGCCGCCCGCGCCCGCCGCGGCCGTGGCGATCGGCACGGCGTCCGGCCGGGCGTCGACGACGTCCACCGCACCCCCGGCC
>CAUQTR010000399.1:0-2964 GCA_963521045.1 uncultured Actinotalea sp. | reverse complement strand
CTGCCGGCCACCCTGGCCGACCGCGCTCGTGCGCTCCTCGAGCGCCAGCTCGAGACCGGTCGACGCCTCGCCGAGGCCGCCGAGCTGAGCCGCCGGCACAGCCGCGCCGCCCAAACGCTCCGCCAGGCCCCGCCGTCGGTGCCGGTCTACCTCGACACCCCGGCCTGACCCGCGCCCTGACCCGCGCCCGAACTGCGCCTGATCCGGTACCCGACGCCGCAGATGCCCGGATCGCGAGGTAGCGGGCGTTAGCAGCGGATAGGGCCCGGTACGGCATCGCCCGCGCGGGTGACGCGTGCATGACCTGCGAGAACACCGCTCAGAACCCCTCACAGGGACCGGCCGACGGCCGATCACCCCCCTGAGCGAGGGACTGCTCACCCGAAGGCCATGGATCGGCCGACCTCCACCTCGAACCTTGAGGCGGCACCGGCTGTGTTCGACTCCGTGTCCTTCGTCGCGATGAGCAGCGCTCTCGACGGCCTGGCCCTGCGCCAGCGCGTCATCGCCGACAACGTCGCCAACATCCAGACCCCCGGCTTCCGCGCCGGGCGCGTCTCCTTCGAGGACGCCCTCGCCCGCGCGGTCGGCTCCGGCACCGGTGCCGTGACGCCCACCCGGTCGCGGTCGCTCGAGGCCACCCGCCTCGACGGCAACAACGTCAATCTCGACACCGAGACGCTCTCGAACATCGAGACCAACCTGCGCTACCAGCTCGCGACCCGCGCGGTCGACGGCACCTTCAGCAAGCTGCGCACCGCGATGGGCACGCGATGAGCATCTTCGGGGCGATCAGCACCGCCGGTACGGGCATGACCACGTACCGCACGTGGCTCGACGCGATCAGCGACAACCTCGCGAACCTCAACACCGTGCGCGGCACCGACGAGGAGGCCTTCCGGGCCCGCTACGTCGTCGCGCAGTCGATCGAGGGCGGCGACGGCGGCGTGCGCGTCAAGGGCGTCGAGTTCGGCAGCGCCGAGGGCCGCATGGTCTTCGAGCCCGGCAACCCGCTGGCCGACGACGAGGGCTACGTGCGCTACCCCGACATCGACATGTCGAGCCAGATGACTCAGCTGATCATGGCCCAGCGCGGCTACCAGGCGAACGCCGCCGTGGTGGACCGCGCCAAGGAGACCTACACCGCAGCGCTGCAGATCGGACGTGGCTGATGAGCATCGAGGCGATCGGGGGCATGACCCCCGCCGGGCTGCTGGGGGCGCTGAGCCCGGCGACCGGGCTGGGCGGCGTGACCGGAGCGGCCGGTGCCACCGGCACCGCGGGCGTGACGGGCTCGGGTGCCGCGTTCGGCGTCTCGCTCGCCGGCTCGATCGACCAGCTCCAGGCCATGCAGTCGGCGTCCAAGGCGCTCGGCGTCGCGGCGGTCACCGGTGACCTCGACGACGTGCACGACTACACGATCGCCTCGACGCAGGCCTCCGTGGCCCTCGAGCTGACCGCCGCCCTCCGGAACAAGGCCGTCGAGGCCTTCAGCGAGATCATGAGGATGCAGGCCTGATGCCCTCCCAGCTCACCGGCCTCGTCGGCCGGCTCCAGCAGACCGTGCGCCAGTTCACGCTCGCGCAGCGGACCCTCGTCCTCATCGGCGTCGCCGGCCTCGTGCTCGGCGCCTTCGCGCTCTCCACCTGGATGAGCAAGCCCACGCTCACCCCGCTCTTCACCGGCCTGGCCGCGAGCGACGCGAGCGCGATCGTCGACCAGCTCGACACCGAGGGCGTCACCTACGAGCTCACCGACGGCGGGTCGACCATCCTCGTCCCGGCCGACGAGGTCTACCCCATGCGCCTCGTCGCGGCGGCGGCCGGGCTGCCGACCGCGTCCGACGGCGCCGGCTACTCGCTGCTCGACGACATGGGCATGACGTCCTCGGAGTTCCAGCAGCAGGTCACCTACCAGCGCGCGCTCGAGGGCGAGCTCTCCAAGACCATCGAGTCGATGACCGGGGTCGAGACCGCCACGGTCCGTCTCGCGCTCCCCGAGGAGACGGTGTTCGTCTCCGAGACCGCCGCCCCGACCGCGTCGGTGTTCGTCCGGACGCAGGCGGGCGGCACGCTCGACAGCGACCGGGTCCAGTCGATCGTGCACCTCGTCTCCGCCGGCATCGAGGGCATGTCGCCCACCGACGTCGCCGTGATCGACGCGGACGGCAAGGTGCTCTCGGCGGTGGGCGGCACGCAGGCCGGCGGCCTCGCGGGCAGCCAGACGGCCGAGTACGAGGCCCGCGTCGCGGGGAACGTGCAGCAGATGCTCGAGCGGGTGGTCGGCGTCGGCAACGCCGTCGTCACGGTGACCGCCGACCTCGACTACGACCAGCTCGCGCGCACGTCCGAGACGTACACGCCCGCCGAGGGCACCCCGCCGCTCAACGCGGCGACGACCACCGAGACCTACACCGGCGGCGCCGAGGCCGCGACCGGCGTGCTCGGGCCCGACGGCCTGCCCGCTACCGAGGACGACGCGAACGGCTCCTACGACAAGCAGAGCTCGACCGTGAACAACGCCGTCAACAAGGTGACCGAGCAGGTCACCTCGACGCCCGGTGCCGTGCGCCGCCAATCGGTGTCGGTCGTGGTCGCCGCGGACGCGGGTGGCGCGATCGACATGGCCGACCTCCAGGCGACCGTCGTGGCCGCCGCGGGCATCGACGCCGCCCGGGGCGACGTCGTCTCGGTGTCGCGGATGGCGTTCGACACGTCGACCGCGGAGGCGGCCCAGGAGGCGCTCGCCGCCGCCGACGCCCAGGAGAAGGAGGCCGCCGAGGCCGACCTCATCAAGCAGGCGGCCATCGCCGGCGCGATCCTCCTGCTCCTCGTGGTGCTCGGGGTGGTCGGGGCGCGCCGCAGCCGCCGGGCACGCCGCGAGGCCATCGACCTCGGCGCGATCGAGCTGGTCGAGTCCGCGCCGCGTGAGGCGCTCGAGTCGGCCCCGGCCCCGGCCTTCGCC
>CAUQTR010000398.1:0-2966 GCA_963521045.1 uncultured Actinotalea sp. | reverse complement strand
GGATCCGGCCGGCCGGCGGCCGCCGCGCTCACCGGCGCTCCACGTCGACGACGAGGGCGCGGTGGTCGGACAGGCCGGTGTCGACCGACGTCCCCGCGCCCACCGGGTGCAGCGGGCCGTCGACGAGGACGTGGTCGAGCTGCTGCGTCGGCTCGTGCAGCGGGAACGTCGGCGCCGTGGCCAGGGGGCGCCAGCCCGAGATGCGCCCGGGCCGGTCGCCGACGAGGTTGAGGTCGCCCATGAGCACGACGGGTCGGGGGACCTCGCGCAGCAGGTGGACGAGCCGGCGCAGCTGGTGGGCGTTCCAGCCCGGGATGAACGTCAGGTGCGTCGCCACCACCGTCACGTGACCGCCGGGCGCGTCGATCACCGCGCCCACCGCGGCGCGCGGCTCGTCCCGCACCAGCACCGGGCGACGACTGCCCGGGAACACCACCGGGACCCGGCCACGCAGCGCCGGGAGCGCCATGGCCCGCCACGAGATCACCGGGTACCGGCTCAGCAGCGCGATGCCGTAGCCCGCGGCGTTGGGCTGGAGCTCGCCGGTCGCAGCCGACCACAGCTCCGGCGTCCCGGCGAGCGTCGCCACGAACCGGTGCTCGGGTGCGCCCATCGCCTCGGCCGCGACCGCCGTGAGGTCGGCGCCGTGCGAGCGCGGCTGGTCGCGGTCGACCTCCTGCAGGGCGAGCACGTCGGCGTCGAGGTCGGTGACGGCGCGCGCGAACCGGTCGAGGTTCACGGCGTCGTCGACGGGTGCGTGCCCGTGCAGGATGTTGAAGGTCGCGAGGCGCATCGCCTCGATCCTGCCGCTCGGGCTGCGCGACCGCACCCGGTCGTGTACACACCTGGCATGGTCGACGACGCCGGACGTGAGGCACTCCAGGACGGGCTGCGGAAGACCGCTGTCGCCCTCGGCAAGGCCGAGATCCCCTATGCCCTGTGCGGCACCTACGCCGCGTGGGCACGGGGAGCCCCCGAGCCGCTGCACGACGCCGACTTCGTCATCCGCGAGGAGGACGTGGACCGTGCCCGGGACGCCCTCGAGCAGGCAGGCCTCGAGCTCAAGGACCCGGCCGAGGACTGGCTGTTCAAGGCGTACAACGACGGGCAGCTCATCGACATCCTCTTCCGCATGGTCGGCGAGCAGGTCGAGATGGACGTCTTCGAGCGCTGCGACACCATGGAGGTGCTGGCCGTCCGGATGCCGGTGCTCAGCGCGACCGACCTCATGGACACCAAGCTGCGTGTGCTCCACGAGCACTACTGCGACTACGCCCGCCTGCTCCCGGTGGCCCGCGCGCTGCGCGAGCAGGTCGACTGGGACATGGTGCGCCGGGTCTGCGCCGACAACCCGTTCGCACGCAACTTCCTCAACCTCCTGGTGGACCTCGAGATCATCGAGCCGCCGGCCTGACCCCGTGCCGGTCCACCGTCCGGTCCCCGCGGCCGCGCCCCGCGCCCCGGTACCGTGACCCCATGCCCCTCGTCGACGCTGCAGGTCAGCGCCGGGACCTGGCGGCGCTGCTGCGCAGCCGCACCCCGCTCGTCGTCATCGAGACGAGGGACGAGGACCGTGCGCGGGACGCGCTGCTCGAGCTCGCCCGCACGCAGACGCCCCCGCTACCGGTCTTCGAGTGGGCGGTGACCGAGGGGCTGCGGCGCGCGGACATCGACCTCGGCGGCGCCCAGCGCTTCCAACGCGGGCCCGAGGGCGTGCTGCAGTTCATCAGCGACGGTCTCGCGGGCCTGTACGTGCTGCTCGACTTCCACCCCTACCTCGCCGAGCCCGTCGTCGTGCGCCTGCTCAAGGACATCTGCCAGGGCGACGTCGCGCGCACGGTGGTGCTCATCAGCCATGAGATCGAGGTCCCGGCCGAGCTCGAGCACCTGGTCGCCCGGCTGACGATGGCGTTCCCCACCCGCGAGGAGCGCCGCGCGATCGTCGACGACGTCGCGCGCGAGTGGGCCGCCACCACCGGGCGGCTGGTCCGGGCCGACGAGGCCTCGGTCGCGCTGCTCGTGGAGAACCTGGCCGGCCTCTCGGTGGGGGACACGCGCCGCCTCGCGCGGGCCGCGGTGCACGACGACGGTGCGATCACCCGCAGCGACGTGCCGGCGGTGATGCGCGCGAAGTACGAGCTGTTGTCCCACGGAGGGGTGCTCAGCTACGAGTACGAGACCGCCGTGCCCGCGGAGCTGGCCGGCCTGGGGCGGCTCACGGCGTGGCTCGAGCGACGCGTGCCGGCGTTCGACGGCACGGCGGCAGAGCTCGACCCGCCGCGTGGTGTCCTCCTGCTCGGCGTCCAGGGGTGCGGCAAGAGCCTCGCCGCCAAGGTGGCCGCCGGCATCTTCGGCGTCCCGCTGCTACGCCTGGACCTCGGCGCGATCGGCGACAAGTACGTCGGGGAGTCGGAGCGACGGCTGCGGGAGAGCCTGACGACCGCCGACGTGATGGCCCCGTGCGTCGTCTGGGTGGACGAGATCGAGAAGGGCCTGGCCACGTCCGACGGCGACGCGGGGACGTCGCAGCGCGTGCTCGGGACCTTCCTGACCTGGCTCGCCGAGCACCGGTCGCGCGTCTTCCTCGTCGCCACGGCGAACGACATCTCGCGGCTGCCGCCCGAGCTCATGCGCAAGGGTCGGTTCGACGAGATCTTCTTCGTCGACCTCCCCGACGAGGCGGCCCGGGCGGACATCCTGCGCCTGCACGCCGCCCGGCGCGGCGTCGTGCTCGCGGACGACGAGGTCGTGGCGCTCGCCGCGCTGTGCGCCGGCTTCTCGGGCGCCGAGATCGAGCAGGCCGTCGTCTCGGCCGCCTACGCGGCGCACGCCGAGGTGGGTGCCGCCGTTGCGGGTCCTGCCGTGCCGGGTTCCGCCGTCCCGGGCCCTGCCGTGCCGGGTTCCGCCGTCCCGGGCCCAGGAGCGCCGGGATCAGGAGTGGCAGGTGCTGCCGCGCCGCGTTCTGC
>CAUQTR010000397.1:0-2967 GCA_963521045.1 uncultured Actinotalea sp. | reverse complement strand
GGTCGTGTGGGGGGCGCCCGACGGCGACGTCGGCCACGCGCACGTCGACGCGGTGGACCGCCTCGTCACCGACTGGCGCGGACAGGGCGGCGTCGCGGTCCCGGGTGGCGGCGTGGTGCACCGGCGGTGTGGCAGGCTGACCTGCGTCCCGCCGGCCACGCCCGGTGGACGGCACGCAGAGCACGACGGCTGAGCACAGGGAGCGGCACGCGGTGGATCCGGCGGACATGGGTGACAGCCTCGAGCGGGTGCTGCTCACCGAGGAGCAGCTGCAGACGCGGCTCGACGAGATGGCAGCGCAGATCGACGCGGACTACGCCGGCCGGGAGTTGCTGCTGGTCGGCGTCCTCAAGGGCGCGGTCATGGTGATGGCCGACCTCACGCGTCGCCTGCACACCTCGGTGCAGATGGACTGGATGGCCGTCTCGTCGTACGGCGCGGGCACGACGTCGTCGGGCGTGGTGCGGATCCTCAAGGATCTCGACGCGGACCTCACCGGCCGCCACGTGCTCATCGTCGAGGACATCATCGACTCCGGCCTGACGCTCTCGTGGCTGCTGGCGAACCTGCGCAGCCGCGGTCCGGCGACGGTCGAGATCGCGACGATGCTGCGCAAGCCCGAGGCGGCGAAGGTCGAGGTCGACGTGCGGTACGTCGGCTTCGACATCCCGACCGAGTTCGTCGTCGGGTACGGCCTCGACTACGCGGAGCGGTTCCGCAACCTGCCGTTCGTCGGGACGCTCGCCCCCCACGTCTACGGGGAGTGACCGCGCGCTGACGGGCGGGGGTCGCCAGACCCAACGCGCGGCCGCCCCCCGAGGTTCCCGCTCCTGCCCTGCGCGAACACGGCGGGGCCGCCGCACCGGCAGCGGGTAACGTGCACGTCAGACCTGCCCCGCGACCAGGAGGGATAGGGCTCCGGCCCCGTCACCCATGAACGTCAAGCGCCTCACCCGTGGCCCCGCCATCTGGATCCTCCTGGCCGTCCTCATCCTCTGGCTGGGGGCCTCGTCGTTCATGACGACCGGCGGCATCCAGCGGATCGACACCTCCGACGGGCTCGAGCTCCTCGAGGGCGACACGGTCGAGCAGGCGAAGATCGTCGACGGCCAGCAGCGCGTCGACCTGACCCTCTCCGAGGACTTCGGGGACAAGGGTCGCAACGTGCAGTTCTACTACGTGCAGCCGCAGGGCGAGGCCGTGGTGCAGGCCATCGTCGACTCCGACCCGGAGGGCGGCTTCAACTCCGAGGTGCCGCGCACGTCGTGGTGGGCGAGCCTGCTCGGCCTGCTCCTGCCGTTCGTCATCCTCCTGGGCCTGTTCTGGTTCCTCATGTCCCGGATGCAGGGCGGCGGCTCCCGCGTCATGCAGTTCGGCAAGTCGCGCGCCAAGCTCGTCTCCAAGGAGACGCCGCAGGTGACCTTCGCCGACGTCGCCGGCGTCGACGAGGCGGTCGAGGAGCTCCAGGAGATCAAGGAGTTCCTCGCCGACCCGGCCAAGTTCCAGGCCGTCGGCGCCAAGATCCCCAAGGGCGTGCTGCTCTACGGCCAGCCGGGCACCGGCAAGACCCTCCTCGCGCGTGCCGTCGCCGGCGAGGCGGGCGTGCCGTTCTACTCGATCTCGGGCTCGGACTTCGTCGAGATGTTCGTCGGTGTCGGCGCGTCCCGCGTCCGCGACCTGTTCGACCAGGCGAAGCAGAACGCGCCGGCGATCATCTTCATCGACGAGATCGACGCCGTCGGGCGCCACCGCGGCGCCGGCATGGGCGGCGGGCACGACGAGCGCGAGCAGACGCTCAACCAGATGCTCGTCGAGATGGACGGCTTCGACGTCAACGCGAACGTCATCCTCATCGCGGCCACCAACCGGCCCGACATCCTCGACCCCGCGCTGCTGCGCCCCGGCCGGTTCGACCGCCAGGTCACGGTCGACGCGCCGGACCTGCGCGGACGCGAGCGGATCCTCACGGTCCACGCCAAGGGCAAGCCCATGGCGCCCGACGTCGACCTGCACGCGGTCGCCAAGCGCACCCCGGGCTTCACGGGTGCCGACCTCGCCAACGTCCTCAACGAGGCGGCGCTGCTCACCGCGCGCGGCGGCCTCCAGGTGCTCGGCAACCACGAGCTGGACGAGGCGATCGACCGCGTCATCGCCGGCCCGCAGCGCCGGACCCGGCTGATGAACGACAAGGAGAAGAAGATCACCGCGTACCACGAGGGCGGGCACGCCCTGGTGGCGGCGGCGCTCCGGTACACGGACCCGGTGACCAAGGTGACGATCCTGCCGCGCGGCCGCGCGCTCGGGTACACGATGGTCATGCCGGCCGAGGACAAGTACTCGACGACCCGCAACGAGCTGCTCGACCAGCTCGCGTACGCCATGGGCGGCCGGGTGGCGGAGGAGATCGTCTTCCACGACCCGACGACCGGGGCCTCGAACGACATCGAGAAGGCCACGGCGATCGCCCGCAAGATGGTCACGCAGTACGGCATGAGCGAGCGGGTCGGTGCGGTCAAGCTCGGCCAGGACAGCGGCGAGGTCTTCCTCGGACGCGACATGGGTCACGGCCGTGACTACTCCGAGGACGTCGCGGCGGTGGTGGACGTCGAGGTGCGGCGCTTCATGGACTTCGCGCACGACGAGGCCTACGAGATCCTCAACGCCTACCGCGACGTGCTCGACGAGCTCGTCGTCGAGCTGCTCGAGCGCGAGACCCTCAACCAGGCCGAGCTCGCCGAGGTGTTCGCCCGCGTCGTCAAGCGCGAGCCGCGCGACGTGTGGCTCTCGAGCCCGGACCGCGCGCCGTCGGACATCCCGCCGGTGCAGACCGCCCGGGAACGGGCCGGCTCCAACGGCCACCCCGTGATCCCGCAGGACGAGGCCGCGGCGGCCAAGCCGGAGCACCCCGTCTCGCCGATCGGCGAGGTCCCGCCCGGCGGGACGGTCGGCGGCGCCGCACCGCTGACC
>CAUQTR010000396.1:0-2970 GCA_963521045.1 uncultured Actinotalea sp. | reverse complement strand
CCGCTTCGGCACGCGCGAGCGCGCCGGCCGGGCCGCCGCGCCCGAGGTGCGCTCCCCCATGCCCGGGACCGTGGTGACGGTCGACGTCGCCACCGGGGACCACGTCGACGCGGGCCAGCCGCTCGTCGCCGTCGAGGCCATGAAGATGGAGCACCGCCTGCTCGCCACCACCGCCGGGACCGTCACGGTGACGGTCCGGCCCGGCGACCGGGTGCGTCTCGACCAGGTGGTCGCCACCATCCGGCCGGCCGTGCCACCCCAGGACGCCCCACCCGAGGACGCCGCACGCCAGGCCGCCGCACGCCAGGACCACGAGCCCACCACCCGCCCCCACGAAGGGACACCCGCATGAGCCACGAGCTCACCCCCGAGCAGCAGCGCCTCGTCGAGGAGGTGCGCGACTTCGCGGACACCGTCGTCGCACCCGCCGCCTACGAGTACGACACCAAGCGCGAGCTGCCGTACGAGATCATCGCCGTGATGGGCGAGATGGGGCTCTTCGGACTGCCGTTCCCCCGTGAGTACGGCGGGCAGGGCAAGGACTACTTCTCGCTGTGCCTCGCGGTCGAGCAGCTCGCCCGCGCCGACCAGTCGATCGCCGTGACGCTCGAGGCCGGGGTCGGCCTCGGCGCGATGCCGATCTTCCGGCGCGGGTCCGAGGCACAGAAGGAGGAGTGGCTGCCCATGCTCGCGCGCGGCGAGGCGCTCGCCGGCTTCGGGCTCACGGAGGCGGAAGCGGGCTCGGACGCGGCCGGCACGCGCACGACCGCACGGCTCGAGGACGGGCAGTGGGTGATCGACGGCTCGAAGCAGTTCATCACCAACTCCGGCTCTGCGATCACACGGCTCGTCACCGTCACGGCGGTGACGGGCGAGGAGACCCGGGCCGACGGGTCCGTGCGCAAGGAGCTCTCTGCGATCCTCGTGCCGAGCGGGACGCCGGGCTTCACGGTCGGCCCCTCCTACGACAAGGTCGGCTGGCACACCTCGGACACGCACCCGTTGACCTTCGAGGACGTCCGGGTCCCGGAGGCCAACCTGCTCGGCGAGCGCGGCCGAGGCTTCGCCAACTTCATCCAGTCGCTCGACGAGGGGCGTGTGGCGTTCGCGGCGCTGTGCACGGGCGCCGCCCAGGGCTGCCTCGAGGAGGCCGTGCGGTACGCGCACCAGCGCGAGGTCTTCGGCCGGACGATCGGCAGCAACCAGCACATCGCGTTCACCATCGCGCGGATGCAGGCTCGCGTGCACACGGCTCGGCTGGCCTACTACGACGCCGCGCGCAAGATCGTCGCTGGCGAGCGGTTCAAGCTGGAGGCGAGTGTCGCGAAGATGGTCGGCAGCGAGGCGGCGATGGCCAACGCGCGCGACGCCGTGCAGATCTTCGGCGGGTACGGGTTCCTCAACGAGAACCCCGTGGCCCGTCACTACCGCGACTCGAAGGTGCTGGAGATCGGCGAGGGGACGACGGAGGTGCAGCTCATGGTCATCTCGCGCGAGCTCGGGTTCCCGGGTGCCGCATGACGGACGTCGAGCAGCGTGGGCTGTACTACGACGAGCTCGAGCTCGGCACCCGGTACCTGCACCGGCCGGGCCGCACCCTGACCGAGGCGGACAACGTCCTGTTCACCACCCTGACGATGAACACCCAGGCCCTGCACCTCGACGCGGCATGGGCGGCGACCCAGCCGTTCGGGCAGCGGCTCGTCAACTCGATGCTCACGCTGGCCACCCTGGTCGGCAGCTCCGTCGCGCAGCTGACCCAGGGCACGATCGTGGCGAACCTCGGCCTGACCGACGTCACCTTCCCGCACCCGCTGTTCCACGGCGACACGCTGTACTCCGAGACGGTGGTCGCGGATCGACGTCCGTCCGCATCCCGCCCCGGACAGGGCGTCGTGTCGTTCGCCCACACGGGCCGCAACCAGGACGGGACCGTCGTGGCCACCGCGACGCGCACGGTCCTCATGTGGCAGCGGGAGGCGCACCGGTGATCCCCGGGCCGGCACTGCTCTTCTGCCCCGCCGACCGGCCGGACCGCTTCGCCAAGGCGGCGGACCGGGCCGACGGGGTGATCCTCGACCTCGAGGACGCGGTCGCGCCCGGGGCCAAGGCCGCGGCGCGTGAGGCGCTCGTGGCGAGCGAGCTCGACCCCGAGCGCACGGTCGTGCGGCTCAACGCCGCCGGGACGCCCGACCATGCGGCGGACCTGGCGGCGCTCGCCCGCACGCGCTACCGGACCGTCATGCTCGCCAAGACGGAGGGCGCCGAGCAGGTCGCGGCCCTGCGCGGGCTGCAGGTCATCGCCCTCGTCGAGACGGCCGCCGGGCTGCTGCGCGTGGCGGAGATCGCGGCGACGGGCACCGTCGCCGCGGTCATGTGGGGGGCGGAGGACCTCGTGGCCTCGCTCGGGGGGACGTCGAGCCGGCGGCCGGACGGCGGCTACCGCGACGTCGCCCGCCACGCCCGCTCGTCCGTGCTGGTCACGGCCCGGGCCCACGGCAAGGTCGCGGTGGACGCCGTGCACGTCGACATCGGCGACCACGTGGGCCTCGCCGCCGAGGTGGCCGACGCCGTCGCGTCCGGCTTCGGAGCGACGGCGTGCATCCACCCCGACCAGGTGCCCGTCGTGCGGGCGGGGTACCGGCCGACCCCGGAGGAGGTCGAGCACGCGCAGCAGCTGCTCGCCGCCGCCGAGGGCGAGCGCGGGGCGTTCCGCTGGCAGGGCCGGCTCGTGGACGGGCCGATCCTCAAGCACGCCGCGGAGGTGCTGCGGCGCGCGTCGGCCGGCTGACCGGACGGACCCCGCCGGTCCTGTCAACGCCGGCGCCCAGGTGCCGATGGATCACCTGCAGGGCCTGGCGGACGTCCGCCCTGCGAGGGGGACGACGTGCACCGCATCCAGGACCGCCCGCTCGACCGTGGCACGACCCGGGCAGCGCCCGGCCGCAGGTTCGCCCGACGCCTGGCGAC
>CAUQTR010000395.1:0-2974 GCA_963521045.1 uncultured Actinotalea sp. | reverse complement strand
CCCCGGGACGGCGGCGCTGCACCACCCCGGCGTGCCGGGCCTCGGCGCCCTCGAGGACGTACGCGTCACCCGGACCCACGCCGTCGAGCAGGCCCGGGTCGGCGAGGAAGACCGGCGCGCTCATGCGCCGGCCCGGGGGCCGGGTGTCACGAGGTCACCGGTGCGGGGGCTGTGACGTCCCACCGGCGCTCAGCGGCCCGCGAGCTTGTCGCGGAGCTTGGCGAAGACGCCGGGGTGAGCGGGCGAGACCCGCGACGCCGGCCGCTCCTCGCCGCGCAGCTCGGCGAGCCGGCGCAGGAGCTGCTCCTGCTCGTCGTCGAGCGTCGTCGGGATCTGGACGTCGACGTGGACGTGCAGGTCGCCGCGACCACCGACGTGCAGGTGCCCGATCCCGAGCCCGCGCTCGGTGATGACGTCGCCCGGCTGCGTCCCGGGGCGGACGTCGATCTCCCGCAGCCCGTCGAGCGTCTCGAGGCCGACCACGGTGCCCAGCGCCGCGGCGGTCATGGGGATCTCCAGGGTGCAGTGCAGGTCGTCCCCGCGGCGGATGAACGTCTCGTGCTGCCGCTCGCGCACCTCCAGGTACACGTCCCCCGGAGGCCCGCCGGCCGGGCCGACCTCGCCCTGCCCGGTGAGCTTGATCCGCGTCCCCGTGTCGACGCCGGCCGGGACGTCCACCGAGAGCGTGCGACGGCTGCGCACCCGGCCCTCGCCCGAGCACTCGGGGCACGGCTCCGGGATGACCGTGCCGAAGCCGTGGCAGGCGGCGCACGGGCTCGACGTCATCACCTGGCCCAGGAACGAGCGCGCGACGCGCTGGACGACGCCGCGCCCACCGCAGACCTCGCAGGTCCGTGGCGACGTGCCCGGGCGGCAGCAGCTGCCCTGGCAGGTCCCGCACAGGACCGCGGTGTCGACGGGGACGTCGCGGTGCACGCCGAACGCGGCCTCGGCGAGGTCGATGTCGAGCCGGACGAGCGCGTCCTGGCCCCGCCGGGCACGGGGCACCGGTCCGCGCTGCGCCGACGCGCCCTGCGCGGCACCGAAGAAGGTCTCGAAGATGTCCTGGAAGCCGAAGCCGGCTCCGAAGCCGGCACCACCGCCGCCGGGGGCTGTGGGGTCCACGCCGCGGTCGTACATCTGCCGCTTCTCGGGGTTCGACAGCACCTCGTAGGCACGCGAGACGTCCTTGAACCGCTCCTCCGCGCCGTCGCCGGTGGCGACGTCGGGGTGCAGCTCGCGCGCGAGACGCCGGTACGCCTTCTTGATCTGGTCCTGGGTGGCGTCCGGGCTCACGCCGAGGACCTCGTAGTAGTTGCTGCTCACGTCACACTCTCTGGGCGTCCGATGCGGCACGGTCCGGCCGGGCGGGTGGGGGCGGGCCGGTGATGGCTCGCGCTCGGGGTTCGGGGTCTGCTCGGGGTCACTGCGCGAGGATGCGGGACAGGTACCGCGCCACCGCGCGGACGGACGCGATGGTTCCCGCGTAGTCCATACGCGTGGGCCCCAGCGAGCCGATGCGGGCCACCGGCTCCTCGTCGGCACCGTACCCCGCGGCCACGATGGAGGTCTCCGCGAGCCCGACGTGCTCGTTCTCCCGGCCGATCCGGACGGCGACGCCGGCCGAGTCCTCGGCCATCTCGGTGAGCAGCCGCAGCAGGACGACCTGCTCCTCGAGCGCCTCGAGGACCGGCCGGATGGTCCCGCTGAAGTCGGTGCCGCTCCGCGCGAGGTTGGCGGTGCCCGCCATGACGATGCGCTCCTCGGTCGCCTCCGCGAGCGTGTCCTCGACCGCGCGGATGACGCGCTGCACGAGCGGCTGCTCGTCGACCGCGAACGCCTGCGTCATCCGGGACAGCGGCTCCGGCAGGTCGACCAGGCGCCGGCCGCACGCGGCCGCGTTGAGCCGGGCGCGCAGCTCGGGGACCACGTGCTGGGCGAGCGGCTCGTCGAGCTCGAGGACGCGCTGCTCGACCCGGCCGTTGTCCGTGATGATGACCACGAGCAGGCGGTTCTCGCCGACCGGCACGAGCTCGAGGTGGCGCAGCGCCGAGCGCCTCAGCGAGGGGTACTGGACGACCGCCACCTGGTGCGTGAGCTGGGCGAGCAGCCGGACCGACCGGTCGACGACGTCGTCCAGGTCGACCGCGTCCTCGAGGAACACCTGGATCGCGCGGCGCTCGGGCGCCGAGAGCGGCTTGACGGTCGACAGGCGGTCGACGAAGAGCCGGTAGCCCTTGTCCGTCGGGACACGACCGGCCGACGTGTGCGGCTGCGCGATGTACCCGGCGTCCTCGAGCGCAGCCATGTCGTTGCGGATCGTGGCCGGCGAGACGCCGAGGTTGTGGCGCTCCACCAGCACGCGTGAGCCGACGGGCTCGTGCGTGCTCACGTAGTCCTCGACGATGGCGCGCAGCACGTCGAGCCTGCGGTCCTCGCTCATCGCACCTCCGCCCGTCCCGTCAGCCGTCCCGGTCAGCCACCCTCGCCGCCGCCGCTCCGCCCGACCGCGGGTCGCTGCACCGGAGGCCGGCGGGGCGTGTGGCACTCTCGAGGTTCGAGTGCCAATCCTACCCGCGACGCGGCCGGGGCGGCACCGGGCGGGGGTCGCGAGGGACGGGCGGGACGCGCCCGGACCCGGTGACCGACAGGTGGACGACCGGGCGACGGGCCGGTGGACGGACGAGGCGGGCGCACGGCCCGCACGAGGAGGCGCACACGGTGGACCGGTACGGCAGCGACGTCCTCGGTGGTGGCGGCTCGCACGCACGGCGCGGGCCGGTCACCCGGCCGCACGTGGCGGCGCCGGGCCTGGTCGTCGAGGAGGTGACCACCGGGTGGGTCGGCGCCGTCGTCCGGGTCGAGAAGTCCGGCGGCCTGCACGTCGTGGTGCTCGAGGACCGGCGCGGCCGCACCCGGACCTTCCCCCTGGGCCCGGGCTTCTGGGTCGACGGGCAGCCGGTCGAGCTCACGC
>CAUQTR010000394.1:0-2987 GCA_963521045.1 uncultured Actinotalea sp. | reverse complement strand
GGCTGCGGCCGGCGCCACCGGTGCGGCGACCGCGTCCCGGGGGCCTGCGGGGCCCGACGCCGGCCCGGCGCCGTTCGACGACGAGGCGACCTGACCCCGGACGTCCGTAGTAGCGGGCCGGACCTGCCAGAATGCTGGGCATGGCCAGCGCACCCATCGCAGCGTCGCGCCCCCGGATCCTGTCCGGGATGCAGCCGACGTCCGACTCGCTCCACCTCGGCAACTACCTCGGCGCGCTGACGAGCTGGGTGGCCCTGCAGGACGACTACGACACGCTCTACACCGTCGTGGACCTGCACGCCCTCACCGTCGCGCCCGACCCGAAGCAGCTGCGGGAGCGCACGCGGCGTACGGCCGCCCAGTACCTGGCCGCCGGCGTCGACCCGGCGCGCTCGGTGCTGTTCGTCCAGTCGCACGTCCCCGAGCACACCGAGCTGGCATGGATCCTGTCCTGCCACACGGGCTTCGGCGAGGCGTCACGCATGACCCAGTTCAAGGACAAGTCGGCCAAGCAGGGGGCCGAGGGCACGACGGTCGGGCTCTTCACGTATCCCGTGCTCATGGCGGCGGACATCCTGCTCTACGACGCCGCACTCGTCCCCGTGGGCGAGGACCAGCGCCAGCACCTGGAGATCACGCGGGATCTCGCGCAGCGGGTCAACAGCCGCTACGGCCGCACGTTCGTGGTCCCCGAGGCGCACATCGTGCGCGCGACCGCGAAGATCTACGACCTCCAGGACCCGACGTCCAAGATGAGCAAGACGGCGTCGACCCCGGGCGGGCTGATCGAGCTGCTGGACGACCCGAAGGTCGTCGCCAAGCGCATCCGCTCGGCGGTGACCGACGCGGAGCGGGAGATCCGCTACGACACCGAGGCGAAGCCGGGCATCGCCAACCTGCTGACCATCTACTCGGCGCTCACCGGCCGGGGGATCGACGCGATCGTGGCGGACTACGAGGGCAAGGGCTACGGCGACCTCAAGAAGGACCTCGCCGACGTCGTCGTCGACTTCCTCACGCCGTTCCAGGAGCGTGTGCACGGGTACCTCGACGAGCCGGACAAGCTCGACGACGTCCTCGCGGAGGGTGCCGAGCGGGCGTCGACGATCGCCCGTCGGACGATGGACCGGGTGCGCGACGCCATCGGCCTGCTGCCGGCGCGAGGGTCGCGCGCGTGAGGCTCCCGGAGCGGGTGGGCGACCAGGTACGGATCGGGGTGGCCCTGCAGGTGCCCGAGCCCTACGGCCCGCTGCTCCAGCGTGCGCGCGCCGGGTTCGGCGACCCGCTCGCGCACGACATCCCCCCGCACGTCACCCTGCTGGGTCCCACTGTGGTGGACCCGGAGCAGCTCGAGGTCGTCGGCGACCACCTCACCGCGGTGGGCAAGGCGCACGCGCCGTTCACGGTCCTGCTGCGCGGCACCGGGACCTTCCGTCCGGTATCGGCCGTCGTGTTCGTCCAGGTCGTCAAGGGCATCGCCGAGTGCGAGCAGCTCGAGCGCGCCGTCCGGTCCGGGCCGCTCGAGCAGGAGCTCCGGTTCAACTACCACCCGCACGTCACTGTGGCGCACGACGTCTCCGAGGACGCCCTGGACCGCGCGTTCGACGACCTGGCGGGCTTCGAGGCCGAGTTCGAGGTCGACAGCCTCCAGGTCTTCGAGCACGGCGACGACGGCGTCTGGCGCGCGGTCCGCGACTTCCCCCTCGCAGCCACCCCCCTCCCCTGACCACCCCACCCCCACCCCACCCCCACCCGGCAAACTGGAGTGTTCGGGTCGCGACACGCGGGCGTGTCCGACCGGAACGCTCCAGTTTGCGGCTGTGGACACGGGGGTGATCCACAGGCGGTGATGACCCCGGCCCGCGGTGCCCGTGGAGGCCGAGAACATCGGCGCCGTGGAGAGCGAGCCGGTCGAGCTGCCCTGGACGGTCCGGGCGTCGGAGGCGGCACGTCTGGGCATCAGCGCCCGAGCCCTCCGGGGCCCGGGGTTCGTCGGGCTGCGCCGTGGCGTCCACGCGCCGGCCGGGGTCGACGTCGGTGCACCGGACCTGCGGATCGCCGCCGTCGCGACGCAGCTGCCCCCGCACGCCTGCGTCGGTGGATGGGCTGCCGCGCGGCTCCACGAGGCCTGCGCCGCGGAGGACGGCCTCGTGGTGTTCGACGGGGCCCCCGTGTGGGACGTCGCGCCCGCAGGGTCGACGGACGCGCGGGTGCTGGTGTGCGCGGCGGAGGAGAGCCGGCTCGTGCACCGCGAGGGCGTACGCGTGTTCCGATCCGTGGTCCCGGCCGCGGAGACGACGCTGGTGGCGGGTGTGCGCGTGACGTCACCTGTCCGGACCGCCTTCGACCTCGCACGCCTGCTGCCCCGACGCTGGGCGGTCACCGGGGTCGACCGGCTGCTCCACCTCCGCCTCGTCGACGAGGCGGCGCTCGCGGCCAGGGTCGCGGCCTCGCGGGGCTGGGTCGGGGTGCCGGCGGCGCGTCGGGTCCTGCCGCTGCTGGACGGCGCGGCTGAGTCGCCGCAGGAGTCGGCGCTGCGCCTGGTCTGGGTCGACGCCGGGTTCCCTCGCCCACGCGGGAACGTCGTCGTCCGTGACGAGCAGGGCCGGTTCCTCGGACGCGTCGACCTGCTCGACGAGGACACCGGTGTGGCGGGGGAGTACGACGGTGGCGTCCACGCCTCGAGCGACCGACGGCGGTCCGACCACCGGCGCCACGAGGGGCTCGAGCACGCGGGGCTCGTGGTGGTCCGGGCTACAGCCGGCGACCTCGCCACGGAGGCGGCCCGGGCCGCGTGGTCGAACCGACTGCGTCGTGCCTACGCCACCGCGGCCCGCCCCGGACGCGCCCGGGCCTGGTACGCCGAGCCGTGAGCAACTGGAGCGTTGGGGGGGGGGGGGGGCGCCGGGGGGGGGCCCCCCCCCCCCCGCCGCGGGGGGGGGGGGGGGGGGGGGGGGTGGTGGGGGGGGGGGGGGGGGGGGGGGGGG
>CAUQTR010000393.1:0-2995 GCA_963521045.1 uncultured Actinotalea sp. | reverse complement strand
AGCCTGCCCCGCAGCATGCCGGCGACGAACGCGTCGCCGGCCCCGTTGGTGTCCACGACGCGCACGCCGGGGAGTGCTGGCACCTCGAGCCAGCCCTCGTCGAGACCGAGCGCGACGACGCCGCGCGCACCCGCGGTGCACACTGCCCACCGCGTGCCTGCCGCCACCCGCTCGGCGAGGTAGGCGCGCGGGTCCGGAAGTCGGTCGGCGGAGACGATCAGCACGTCGGCCGCCTCGACGAACGGCCGGTGGAAGTCGGCGACGCCGTCGTGGTCGTGCACGTCGCACCACACCTCGCGCGCCTCGGCGCGCAGGTCGGGGAGCAGGTCCCGCACGTGACCCGCGAGGTCGGCGACGACGACGTCGGCGGTGGCGACCAGCGCGGCGACGTCCATCGGTACGGGGCCTGGGTCCGGAGGGAGGTCGAGGTAGATCGAGAGCCGGCCGCCGTCGGCCGCCATGAGGTTGAGGTGCCGCTCGCTCGGGCCCGTTCCAAGCGTCGCGGCGAGCGTGAGCAGCGGGTGGTCGAGGGCCGCGGCGATGTGGTCGGCGGCCGCGTCGTCGCCGAGGGCGGTGCGCAGCGTGACGCGGACGCCGAGCCGGGCGAGCGTGAGCGCCTTGCCCGCCGACGTGCCGCCCAGACCGTCGCGGTGGGCGCGCGCCATGACCGTGTGCGGCCGCGCCGCGGGGAGCTCGTCGACCTCGACCAGCGTGTTCCACGAGGCGGGGCCGACGACAAGGACGTGAGGCACCGGCTGACCGTAGTCCCGTAGCCTTGCGGCGCGGGCCAGTAGCTCAGCCGGTCAGAGCAGCGGACTCATAATCCGTCGGTCGTGGGTTCAAGCCCCACCTGGCCCACGCATCATCTGTAGAGCTTCGGCTGATCCTGGACGTCTCGGTGTCGGCTGAGGGTTGACGGTGCTTCGGCTGATGGTTGACACCTGCTTCGGCTGATGCGCGACGCTCACGTTCAGGCGAGCACCGCGAGCACCAGGGGCACGCTCGCCGCGACGAGGAGCAGCGCCAGCGCGGCGCGCGCCACGCGGGCTCCGGGTCGGTGGGTGCGGGGGTCGGGCACCAGCCCGGTCGCGGCGTCGTCGCGGTCCCGGGACGCGGTGCGCACGAGCCAGACCACCGGCACGAGCACCAGGTTCTGCCAGTAGGTCAGCAGCCAGTCCATCGCGTCCTCGAACCAGTGCACCTCGACGCGCGGGTCGAACCGGACGCCCAGGAGGAACAGTCCCGCGGTCGAGCCGTGGCGGACCGCCAGCCGGGTCTGGACGACGAGCACCACCATCGCGCCCAGGAAGCCGAGCGCGATGCCGAGGCCGATGGACAGGGGCGACGGGCCGCCCCTCTCGTCGAGCAGGAGGCCGCTCCCGAGTCCGAGCACGAAGGTGGCGACGAACACCAGCTGGTCGAGCAGGCCCGCGGCGAGCATCCTGCGCCGCGTGACAGCCGCCGGGCCTGGCGCGGGCAGGGGCGCCGTCCGACCCGCTCCGGGCTGGTGGTGAGGGTCCACTCGGGTCTCCGTGCAGGTGGGTGCGGTCGCGCCACAGTACTCGTGGCCCGCACGACGCTTGATGGCCCACGCGTTCGCTGTGACGATGCAGGTCGGGAGACGGCGACCCCTCGCCGTCGGACAAGGGGGACGTCGTGGCGCTGACCGGTCTGTCGCAGCTCCCGCCGTCGTTCGGCGCCCTCCTCCTGCCCGGCGAGGAGCCCTTGGCCTGGGAGACGGTGGCCCTGTGGGGCGAGAGCCGGATCGGGCGGAGCGGACCGCCGAAGGTGATCGGCGAGGTGGACCTCGACCCGGTCAGTGCGATCGCCGGCGGTCCGGTCGACCTCGACCCCGGCCTGTTCGAACGCTGGTGGGGCGGGGTCGCCCTCACCGGTGGTCTCGACTCGGCCGCAGCCGGGCTCGGGCGCGCACTGGCACGCGCGGGGCAGGCACGGCTCGCGGTCACGACGCAGCGGGTGATCCTCGTCGAGGAGGGCGCGATGGTCCTCTCCGAGGAGCCGGGTACCGGCAGGCGGGTCGTCGACCAGCCCACCACGGCGGTGTGGTCCGTCGCCCGGGCCGAGGTCAGGTCGGCCGCTCGCAGGTCACGCCCGCTGATGGCGGGCCGTCTGGTGGTCGAGTTCGCCGACTCCTCGACGGCCGCCCTCATGTGCGGCGTCCTCAGCCCGCGGCCCGCGCACCGGCTCCGCGACGCGCTCCTCGCCCGGCGCGGGTGATCCGCGGGCCGACCCCGTGTCGGGTCACGGAGCAGGCGCCGGCGCTACAGGACGATCTGGTCGAACCGCGTGAGCTCGACGACGGTGGTCGCCCGAGGTGCAGTCCCTCGCGCGGCGGGGAGCCGGTCCGCCTCGGGCAACGGGCCCAGGTCGAGGCCGGCGGCGTCGGCGATGGAGGCGACCGTCACCTGGAACGTGCGATAGGCACCCAGCTCCTCGCCCGCCGCCCGGGGTCTGGCGGTGCGTTCGCGCTCGAGGAACGTGCGGAGGAGGTCCGTCTGGTCGAGCAGGTAGCCGGTCGCGGCGAGCGCGTCCTCGCGGGACCACGCGGCGATCTTCCAGAACCGGCGCGGGAGGCGGACGCCCCGGTACTCGGGGTCGTCGTCGGCGAGCACGGGCCCGGTGAGCACGGACAGACGAGCGTCCGTGCGGTCGGCGTGCCGGAGGACGTGGTCCTCCAGGCCGAGCCACAGGTCCTTGGACTGGTTGAAGGCGGCGACCTGGGGCGCGGCGTTGGGGTACCGGAAGGTCTCCTCGTTCGCGGTGGTGGCGGTCGCCGCATCCCCCCAGACCGGGTCCCGCCGGCGCACGAGGTGCCCGCGGTCGAGGTCGTTGCCGCTGTACAGGGCCGGGCCGGCCTGCGCGTCGGACGGCGCCCGGGGGTCGAGGCTCCACGGCGTGCTCCCGCGCTCGAGCGGGACGAGGCGCGCGCCGTCGATGTTGACCGCCGTCGCCGCGGCGAGCCGGCGGTCGGGGC
>CAUQTR010000392.1:0-2998 GCA_963521045.1 uncultured Actinotalea sp. | reverse complement strand
GCACGAGCGCGGCGAGCACGGCGGCGACGGCCAGGCTCGACGCCCGGCCGGCCTGCACGACGAAGAGCGGGAGCGTGCGCAGGGCCCAGAAGGACAGGAGGAACCCCGCCCCCATGAGCGCGAGCGCGACCACGTAGGAGCGTTGCGCCGCGAGGCGCACGAGCAGGCCCGCGTCGAGGCCGGGACGCATCTGCACGCGGCGCGCGGCGCGCGCCTGCAGCACTGTCGCCGTGCCGCTGCAGACAGCGGCCACGAGCACGGCGATGAGAGCGGACGTCACGCGGTTCCCCCGTCCGAGACGACGCGCGCCTCTGTGCCGGACCTCCCCACCGGGGACGTCCCATGTCCCTATGCTGCCCCAGGAGCGCCGCGACCGTGCGGCGCCGCGCACGGGGGCCAGGGTCGAGCACAGGGTGACGAGGACAGACGAGGACGCGGTGGGGAACCCCACCGGGACGCGCACAGGCGCCGACCGCTACCCGTGGCCCTGGGTCCTGGCGGCGTTCGTCGTCGTCGCGGCCGCACTCACCGCGGTGGTGGGCTGGGCAAACCGCTACCGGACGCCGGATGGGAGCGGCATCCTCCAGGGGCCGTCCTGGCTCGACGGCTGGTTCCAGTACGACGCCGGCTGGTACGTGGGCATCGCCACGAACGGGTACTCCTACGTCCCGGGGCAGCAGTCGTCGATCGCGTTCTTCCCCGTGTACCCCATGGGCATCCGCGGGCTGGGCGCGCTGCTCGGCGACCACCAGGTCGCGGGGTCGCTCCTCGCCGTCGCCGCCGGCCTCGCGTCGGTCCTGCTCTTCGGCCGGTGGGCCTGGACGCGCCTGCCCCGGGCTTCTGCCGTCACGGCGATCGCCCTGATGCTCCTCTACCCGTACTCGCTGTACCTGTACGGCGCCGTCTACGCGGACTCGCTGTTCCTCCTGTGCGCCGTGGGTGCGTTCCTGCTGCTCGAACGCCGGTGGTACTGGGCAGCGGGGCTCGTCGGCGCGCTCGCCACGGCAGGCCGCCCGGTCGGCACCGCGGTCGCGATCGGGCTCGTGGTGCGGACGCTCGAGATGATCGCGCAGGACCGGGCCGAGCGGGCCGCCGGAGCCGAGGCCACCCTCGCGGAGGCCGGGACCGCGGTCGCCACCGGCACCGGCACCGGCACCGCCATCGGCGACAGCACCCGGCGGACGTGGCGCGAGCTGCTCGCCGCGCTGCGCGGCGTACGCGTCCCTCACCTGGGAGTCCTGCTCTCGGCCGCAGGCCTCGGCGCGTGGTGCGTCTTCCTCTGGCTCGAGTTCGGCGACCCGCTCGCCTTCGTCGCGGTCGAGTCGGCGCCCGGCTGGAACCAGGGCGTCGGACCGCGCACGTGGTTCAAGGTCATCTACCTGGGCACCCTCATCAAGGGCCCCTACGGCATCGCCGCCCTCCTCACGCTCCAGGCGCTCGCGTGCCTCGCAGCCGTGCTCCTGCTGCGACGCGTGTGGCGCCGGTTCGGCTGGGGGTACGCCGCGTACACCGCGGTCGTGCTGTTCATCCCGATCATCGGCACGAAGGACTTCATGGGCACCGGTCGTTACGTCCTCGTCGCGTTCCCTGCGATCGCAGCCGCCGGGGACTACCTGGCCGAGCACCCGCGCCGATGGCTCCGCGTCGTCGTGCTCGGCGTCTGCGGCGCCCTCCTCGTGGTGCTCACCGGCCTGTTCGGGCGATCGGTGGCCGTGTCATGACCGCCGGCCCTCGACGCACGCCCTTGCCGCGGGGCGAGACCACGCTCACCCCGCCGGAACCGTTCGAGCGGCTCTCGATCTTCTTCCCGATGTGGAACGAGGAGGAGTACATCCACCGGGCCGTGGGGGCCGCGGTGGACGTCTGCGAGCAGCTCGTCGACGCCGGCACCGTCCGCGACTACGAGATCATCGTGGTCGACGACGCCTCCACGGACGCCACGCCGGAGCTCGCCGACGCGCTCGCGGCGCAGGACCGCCACGTCCGGGTCGTGCACCACGCCCGCAACCGCAAGCTCGGCGGCTCCATCAAGAGCGGCTTCGAGGCCGCCACGGGCGACGTCGTGCTCTACACCGACGCGGACCTGCCGTTCGAGATGTGCGAGCTCGTCCGAGCGCTGCGCGTGCTGCAGACGTACGAGGCGGACGTCGTCAGCGCCTACCGGCACGACCGGACGGGCGAGGGCCCACGCCGGGCCGTCTACTCCTTCGGGTACAACCTGCTCATCAAGGCGATGTTCGGCACCCGCCTGCGCGACATCAACTTCGCGTTCAAGCTGTGCCGCCGACGGGTCCTCGACCACGTCCGGCTCATCAGCGAGGGCTCGTTCATCGACGCCGAGCTCGTGATCCGGGCGCAGCGCGCCGGGTTCACCATCCTCCAGATCGGGGTCGACTACTTCCCGCGCACGCGGGGCGTGTCCACCCTCTCGTCGTTCGGCGTCATCCGGACGATGCTGCGCGAGATGGCGGCGATCCGCTCGGACCTCAGACGGGTGCGACCGGTCGTCCCGTCGGCCGGCGGACGTCCGTGACGGCGCGCCCGCTCATCGTGACCGCGGACGACCTCGGGCTCACCGAGGGCGTCAACCGCGCGGTGCGCCGGGCGCACCTCGAGGGCGTGGTCACGGCCACGTCGCTGCTCGCCGTCGGGCGGGCGTTCGACGACGCCGCGCGGATGCTGCGGGCGACGCCGTCCCTCGAGCTCGGCGCCCACCTCGCGCTCGTGGGCGAGGACCCACCGCTGCTCACGTCCCGGGAGATCCCGACGCTCGTCGACCGCCGCGGGGCCTTTCCGCTGAGCTACCGGACCGTCGTCGCACGTGGCGTGGTGCGCCGCATCGACCCCGACGACGTCCGGCGCGAGCTCGGGGCGCAGCTCGAGCGGGTGCTCGGCGTCGGCGTGCCCGTGACGCACCTCGACACGCACCAGCACACGCACCTGTGGCCGTCGGTGGGCGCGGTCGTCGCGGACCTGGCCCGCACGCACGGGGTGCGCG
>CAUQTR010000391.1:0-2999 GCA_963521045.1 uncultured Actinotalea sp. | reverse complement strand
GGGGGGGGGGGGGGGGGGCGGCGGCGGCGCGGCGCCCCCCCCCCGGCCGCCCTCACTCCGTCAGCGCCTCGGCCTGGCGCTGGGCCTCGCCCAGTGCTTCCTCCGGCGTCGCGCCCGCGGTCACGGCCCTCTCCACCTGGGTGAGGACGATCGTGCGGATCTCCGACGTCTCGTCCTCGAAGCCCTCGATGATGACGCTGCTCGCGTCCTGGACCTGCTCGTAGTACGCCTCGACCCACGGGTTCGCGGCCTGGAGCTCGTCGGACGCACTGACCGACGTCGCGATGGCGGAGGGGAAGAGGGTGTCGGCGAACGTCGCCTGCCCCTCGTCGGTGAGCAGCCAGCGCACGAAGTCGGCCGCCGCCTCCTTGTTCTCGGAGTTCGCGTTGACCCCGATCGAGAAGCCGGCGAACGCGGACCCGCCCTCGGGGAACGGGAGCACGGCCGAGCCCACCCGGTCGGCCGGGACGGCGTCGCCGAGCAGCGTCATGACGGCGGAGGAGTTGTCGATGCCCATGGCGAGCTGGCCCGACGCGAACGCGGCGCGGTAGGTCGAGGCGTCCTGGCCCTTGCCGAACCCGCTCGAGCCGTAGACCTGCTGGAACGCCGTCAGCGCCTCGATGTTCTCGGGCGAGTCGATGGTCAGCTGCTCACCGTCCGACCACGCCCCGCCGTAGCCGTAGATCCAGTTGGAGAAGTCCGTCCACCAGGGCGTCTCCTCGTTCATCTGGTGGCGCACCGTGAAGCCCGTGGTGCCGGTCGCGGCGGTGATCGCGTCCGCCGCCGCCACGAGCTCCTCGACGTCGGTGGGCGGGGTGACGCCGGCGGCGTCGAGGACGTCCTGGTTCCAGAACAGCGCGTACGGGACGACCTCCCACACGACGCCGTACTGGGTCCCGTCCGCCGCGTAGTTCTCGTTGATCTCGCGCAGGTCCGTGGGCGACGCCGCGTCGACGGCGCCGTCGAGCGGCTCGAGCAGGCCGGCCTCGAGGAGCTGGGGGAAGAACGCGTCCGGGATGACGAAGAGGTCCGGCCCCTCGCCCGCGCCGAACTGCGTGCTGAGCGTCTTCTCGTAGTCGGCGCGCGCGATCTCGAGCTTCTCGAAGGAGACGTCCGGGTTCTCCTGCGTGTACCCGTTGATCGCCTCGAAGATCGCGTCGCCGCGGTTGGGCTCGAGGAACTGCCACGTGGCGAACTCGAGGGTGGCGGGCTCGCCGCCGGCGTCGGTGCCCGGATCGGGCGCCTCCTGCGGGTCGGAGCCGGCGCAGCCGGCGAGCACCATCGCCGTGCCGGCGAGGAGGGCGATCGTTCCTGTTCTGACCGTCGAGACCTTCACACTGTCCTCCATGTCGCTGTCCACGGTCGCGCGCCGCGAGGGCCGGGCGCGCCACCCGATCGCCTCCGCCGGGTCCAGGGGACGGGCCGGTCGGACGGGGTAAGGTGAAGCGCGAGCGACCTTACAGAAGTTCTAGAGGGTTAACAAGGATTCTATGTGGTCCAGGTCACGCGAGGGCGCGCGCCCGACGAAGGGGGACGAACCATGGCGAGTCGCCAGCGGGTCGACAGCGGTGTGCACGGCGGGAACCGGGCGACCTTCGAGGACATCGAGAGCCTCTACGCCGTCGTCGGGCCGGTGATGAGGGCCATCGCGACCGCCGCCGGGCCCACGTGCGAGGTCGTCCTGCACGACCTCAGCAGGCGCGACCTGCAGCACACCATCTACGCGATCGAGAACGGTCACGTCACGGGTCGCAGCGTGGGCGGGCCGTCGACCAGCCTCGGCCTCGAGGTCCGGCAGAACGAGGCGGCCGACCACGACCGGTACGGCTACAGCGGGCGCACCTCGGACGGCCGCGAACTGCACTGCTCGTCGACCTACTACCGCAACGCCGTCGGGCACGTCATCGCGGCCTTCTGCATCAACATCGACCTCACCGGGGTGCAGCAGGCGCAGGCCGCCATCGCCGCGCTGCTCCCGGCCGCCGCGCCCGCCCCGTCCGGCGACGAGATCATCGCGCCGGACATCCGGACCGTGCTCGACAGCATGCTCGACGACGCCATCCACGCCGTGGGCAAGCCGACGGCCCTGATGGACAAGAACGACCGGGTGACCGTGTTCCGCCTGCTCGAGGCCCGCGGGGCGTTCCACATCAAGCGCGCGGTGGACCAGACGGCCAAGCGCCTGGGCATCTCGAAGGTCACCGCCTACGGCTACCTCGAGCAGGTCCGCAACCCCTGACCGTTCCCTCGCCCTCCCGGCGGCCGCGCCCCTGCGACACACTCACCGGGGTGACGGACAGGTAGGGGTATGGACGACGCGACGCAGGGCCGGGACCCGGACCGGGAGCGGACCTTCCGGGCGGTCTACGAGGCCGTCTATCCGGACCTCCTCCGCTTCGCGCAGCGCCGCACCGCGTCGGCACCGCACGCCGACGACGTCGTGGCGGACACCTTCCTCGTCGTCTGGCGCCGCCTCGACGAGCTGCCCCGCGAGGACGGCGCGGCCCGGGCCTGGGTCTTCGGGATCGCGCGGACACCCTGCTCAACGCGCGCCGCGGCGAGCAGCGCGCCCTCGCACCCGCTGTGCGCCTCGCCGACGCGGGACTGGCCGCGGACGCGAGTGCCGACCCGGCGGCCGACGGCGTCGTGAGCGCGGTCGACCTCTCCCGCGCGTGGCGGCGCCTGTCCCCCGTGCACCAGGAGGCGCTCGCACTGAGCACCTACGAGGAGCTCACGGCCGGACAGGCCGCCGCCGTCCTCGACATCTCCCCCGTCGCCTTCCGCCTGCGGCTCAGCCGCGCCCGCCGGGCGCTCCGCCTCCACCTCGACCACCTGCCCGGCGCGGCCGTCACGCCGGCCCGCGCCACCGCTGGAAGGACCACGCCATGACCACGCGTACCCGCCCGAGCACCGAGGACCTCACTGCCGCGCTGCGCCGGCTCGACCCCGCCGACCGGCACGTCGACGCCACGGGTCCGCGGGCCCGCGCCGCCCTGCAC
>CAUQTR010000390.1:0-3018 GCA_963521045.1 uncultured Actinotalea sp. | reverse complement strand
CCCCGAGGTGCGGCCGGAGCCGCGTCGGCAGCGCCGGCCACGGCCGCAGCGAGGCGTCGACGTCGAGGCAGACCTGGACCGGCTCCCGGGACGCGTCGGCCGCGCGCCGCGCGGCGTCCAGCAGGTCGAGGTGCGCGACGTCGTCGACCATGACGGTCACCCGGGCGCGCGCCGCCGGGTCCGCGGCGAGCGCGGCCAGCGCACCCGCGTCCACGCTCGGGTACCCGACGAGGACGTCGGTCACGCCGCGCTCGACCCACCAGAGCGCCTCGCGCACCGAGTACGCCATGAGACCCGTGAACCCCGCGTCGACGGCGCGCTCGACCAGCGCCGGGACCCGGACCGACTTCGTCGCCAGCCGCACGGGCCGCCCGGCGGCGCGGCGCAGCAGCTCGGTGGCGTTCGCGTCGAACGCCTCGAGGTCGACGACCACCACCGGCGCCGGCAGGCCGGCCGTGGCCGCGAGCCGTTCCGACGTGATCATCCCGCCATCTTGACGGTGCGGACCCCGCGCCGGTAGTCACCGGGCATGACGACGACGTCCCCGGCGGCGCGCGGCACGTGGCGCAACTGGTCCGGCACGGCCACGGCACGCCCCCGCCACCTCCTGCGACCGCGGGACACCGCCGACGTCGTGCAGGTGGTGCGGTGGGCGGCCCGGCAGGGCCTGCGGGTACGGGCCGTCGGCGGCGGGCACTCCTTCACCGACGCGGCCGCGACCGACGGCGTGCTGCTCAACCTCGACCTGCTCAGCGGCGTGGAGCGCGTCGACCCGCAGCCGGACGGGACCGCGCTCGTCACGGTCGGTGCGGGGACACGCCTGCACGCGCTCAACCGGGCGCTCGCCGCGCGTGGCCTGGCGATGGAGAACCTCGGCGACATCGACCGTCAGTCGGTCGCCGGGGCCGTCTCGACCGGCACCCACGGCACGGGCGAGCGTCTCGGCGGCCTCGCGACCCAGGTGGTCGGCGTTCGCCTCGTCGGCGCGGACGGCGGAGTCCGCGAGGCCGACGCTGCACGCGACCCCGGTCTGTTCCACGTCGCGCGCCTCGGGCTCGGCTCGGTGGGCGTGCTGGTCGCGCTCACGCTGCGGGTGGTGCCGGCGTTCACCCTGCGGGCCCGCGAGGAGGTGCACGACCTCACCGACGTCCTCGACCGCATCGACGGCCCCGACGGCTGGGTCGCGACCAGCGACCACGTGGACCTCTACTGGTTCCCGTTCACGCGCCGGGCCCAGGTCAAGCGCAACGACCGCGTGCCGCCCGGCAGCGGCCCCTCGCTCGCCGTGCGGCGTCGGGTCGAGGACGAGGTGCTGCAGAACCGCGCCTTCGAGCTGACCAACCGCCTGGCCGCAGCCGCTCCGCGCACCGTGCCGCTGCTCAACGCCGTCGCGGCGCGCGCCCTCGGGGGGCGCACGTACTGCGCACCGTCCGCCGACGTGTTCGTCACCCGGCGCCGCGTCGTGTTCCGGGAGATGGAGTACGCGGTGCCGCGGGCGGACCTGCGCGGGGTGGTCGAGGAGGTCGACGCGTGGCTGCGGCGCACGCGCGAGCCGGTGCCGTTCCCGGTCGAGATCCGGTTCACCGCGCCCGACGACGTCTGGCTCTCGACGGCGTACGGGCGGCCGAGCGCGTACGTCGCCGTGCACCAGTACCACCGCCTGCCGCACGAGCGGTACTTCGACGCGGTCGAGGCGATCGTCCGGCAGGTCGACGGCCGCCCGCACTGGGGCAAGCTGCACGGCCTGGACGCGAGCCGCCTCGCGGGGCTCTACCCCCGGTTCGAGGACGTCCGCGCGGTGCGCGCCGAGCACGACCCGGACGGCCGGTTCCGCAACGCCTACACGGACCGCGTGCTCGGCACGGTCGGCTGAGCTCCGCGCGCGCCGGTGGGTCAGACCACCCTGGTGTAGTTGACGTGCGCGGCACGCCCCCGGGGCGAGGCATTCGACCCCGTCCGGCCTAGCCGCGGGCCCGGCCCGAGGGCGATGATCGATGGATGGCGCGCGCGGTGGTGGCCCGGTCGTACGGCGGACCGGAGGTCCTGCAGGTGGTCGACGTCGAGGTCGGCCCGCCGGGCCCCGGGCAGGTCGTCCTGGACGTGCGCGCGGCCGGCGTGAACCCCTCGGACTGGAAGCAGTACACGGGGGTGTGGGGCACCGACCCGGAGAAGCTGCCGCTGCGGCTCGGCAGCGAGGCGTCGGGAGTCGTGGCCGCCGTCGGCCCGGACGTCGAGGGCCTGGCGGTCGGCGACGAGGTCATCGCCTACCCGGCGTCCGGGGCCTACGCCACCCGGGTGCTCGTGCGTGCGGCGAACGTGCTGCCCAAGCCCGCTGGTCGCAGCTGGGAGCAGGCGGCCGGGCTCATGGTCACCGGTGTCACGGGCTTCCACGCGCTGACCGCCACGCACGTCGGGGCCGGCGACACGGTGCTGGTGCACGGCGCGGCCGGCGGTGTCGGCTCGGTCGTCGTCCAGCTCGCGCACGCGCGCGGCGCCCGGGTGATCGGCACCGCGAGTCCGGCGAACCACGAGCACCTCGCCGACCTGCACGCAGTGCCCCTGGCCTACGGCCCGGGCCTCGAGGACCGCGTGCGGGCCGCGGCACCGCACGGCGTGACGGCCGCGATCGACTGCGTCGGGACGCTCGAGGCCGTCGAGACGTCGCTCGCACTCGTCGCCGACCGCACGCGCATCGCGACGGTCGCGGGCCACGCGCACGCGGCCGGCACGGGCATCCACCTGCTCGGCGCCGGCGCGGGGTCCGACCCGGGCACCGAGGTACGACGCAAGGCGCGCGCCGAACTCATCCACCTGTGGGACGCGCGGCGGCTCGCGGTGCGCGTCGGCGCCACGTTCCCCCTGGTCGACGCGGCCCGCGCGCCCCGCGCGGGGATCGGGGGGACGGTGGACGGGAAGATCATCCTGCTGCCCTGAGCACGGCCTCGGCCCGCAGCGCGTCGAGCACCCGCCGCACGACGACGCGCTCGGCCCGGTCCGGGCGGACCAGCGCGTCCACCC